>JAWWPE010000137.1:0-2695 GCA_033850895.1 Nocardioidaceae bacterium
CGCGGCATCGCACCGTTGCAGTTTGCGCTGGCCGGGATGAATGCCCACATCAATCGGGATTTGCCGTTCGCCCTTGTCGCGTGTTGGCGCGAGCTCGGCGTCAGTCCGACCGACCAAGCTGACTTCAACCGCGTCAATGACGTCCTCGCGCACGTCGAGGCGTCGGTCAAGCAGCACTATCTCAGCGGGCCGCTTCGGATGCTCGACCGGCTCGTGCACCGGGTAGACCGGATCGATGACGTCGTGGCGATGTGGAACGTGCGCCGCGCCCGAGACGCGGCGTGGGTGAATGCGCAGGCGCTCTGGGCGCTGCGCGACGACGAGCGTCTGGCCGCCGAGTATCTGGCGGTTCTCGATCGATCGGTCGGCCTCGCCGGCCGCGGGCTCTTGCAGCCGGCGGACACGTGGCTTCAGCGCCTTGCACGAGCATTCGCGCGCTGACGCGCGCGCAACCTGCGGCGTCGTACACGTCAGCGACGTGCTGTCCTGCGCGTCGGTCTGTTATAGTGAACCAAATGGTTCAGTATCGAGCCCCCGTCGACCTCAAGTTCGCAGCCCTCGCCGACCCGACCCGCCGCGCGGTCCTCGAACGGCTCGGCTCCGGCAGCGCGACGATCAGCGAGCTCGCCGAGCCCTACGGCATGTCGCTGACCGGGATGAAGAAGCACATCCGGCTGCTCGAGGAGGCGCAGCTCATGACGACGGAGAAGGTCGGCCGTGTCCGCAGGTGCATGCTCGCGCCCGACGCCTTCGAGGGCATCAGCATGTGGCTGCAGCGGCTCGACCGCTTCGCGCAAGTCGTCGAACGTACGAAAGGAAAGGGATGAACACCACCACCGTCACCACTCCGAACGAGCTCGAGATCCGCGTCGAGCGGATCTTCGATGCACCGCGCGCGCACGTCTACTCCGTCTGGACCGACCCGAAGTTGATCCCGGAATGGTGGGGCGACGGCACGGTCGTCGAGGAGATGGACGTCCGTCCCGGCGGCACGTACCGCTTCCGCACCGCCCACGGCGTCGTCGAGGGAGAGTTCCGCGAGGTCGACCCGCCCGAGCGGCTCGTGCAGACGTTCCAGAACCACCTGCAGACGCTCGATTTCGAGGATCTGGGCGAGCGGACGAAGCTGACCCAGACGATGCGCTTCGCTACGACCGAGGAGCGCGACACGACGATGCAGTACGGCGTCGAGGAAGGCTCGAAGAGCGGCTTCGCGCGCGTGGACGCGCTGTTGCAGCGGCTACCGCTCGACGCGTGAGCCGCCGACGATGGCATCCGTGCCGTCGTCGAGGCGAACCCAGGCCTTGACCTTGCTCTCGTAGCCGGGCGACCACACCACGAGCGTGGAGTCGCGGCCGGAGACACGGACCCGTCCCGTGCCCTCCGGCTCGACGCCGCGCCGCAAGTACCGCGGCCGGCGGCCCCGCCTGACAGATGGAGACACACACGATGAGCATGGCCACGAGGACGGACGCGCATTCGCCTGCGCCGCACGTTGCCGACAGCCACGATCTGATCCGCGTGCACGGCGCGCGGGTGAACAACCTCAAGGACGTCAGCGTCGAGATCCCGAAGCGGCGGCTGACGGTGTTCACCGGCGTCTCCGGCTCGGGCAAGAGCTCGCTGGTGTTCGGCACCATCGCCGCGGACTCGCAGCGCCTGATCAACGAGACCTACAGCGCCTTCGTGCAGGGCTTCATGCCGACGCTGGCGCGGCCCGAGGTCGACGTGCTCGAAGGGCTGACGACCGCGATCATCGTCGACCAGCAGCGCATGGGTGCCGACGCCCGCTCCACGGTCGGTACCGCCACCGACGCCAACGCGATGCTGCGCATCCTCTTCAGCCGGCTCGGGCAGCCGCACATCGGCTCGCCCAGCGCGTTCGCCTTCAACGTCCCCTCGGTCCGGGCGAGCGGGGCGATCACCATCGAACGCGGTGCCGGCAAGACCGTGAGAAAAAGCTTCACACGCACCGGCGGCATGTGTCCGCGCTGCGAGGGCCGGGGCTCGGTCAACGACATCGACCTGTCTGCGCTGTACGACGACGGCAAGTCGCTGAACGAGGGTGCGCTCACGATCCCCGGCTACAGCATGGACGGCTGGTTCGGCCGCATCTTCGGCGGCTGCGGCTTCTTCGACCCGGACAAGCCGATCCGGAAGTTCTCCAAGAAGGAGCTCCACGACCTGCTCCACAAGGAGCCGACCAAGATCAAGGTCGACGGCATCAACCTGACGTACGAAGGCCTGATCCCCAAGATCCAGAAGTCCATGCTGTCCAAGGACGTCGACGCGTTGCACCCGCACGTCCGCGCGTTCGTGGAGCGGGCGGTGACATTCACCACCTGCCCCGAGTGCGGCGGCACCCGGCTCAGCGAGGCGGCGCGGTCGTCGCGGATCGGCGGGAGCACTATCGCCGATGCGTGCGCGCTGCAGAACAGCGACCTGGCCGAGTGGGTCCGCGGCGTCGACGAGCCGTCCGTGGCGCCGCTGCTGGCCGCGCTGCAGCTGACTCTCGACTCGTTCGCGGAGATCGGGCTGGGCTACCTCTCGCTCGACCGGCCGTCCGGGACGCTGTCGGGCGGCGAGGCGCAGCGCGTCAAGATGATCCGCCACCTCGGCTCCTCGCTCACCGACGTCACCTACGTCTTCGACGAGCCCACCACGGGCCTGCATCCCCATGACATCAAGCGGATGA
>JAWWPE010000139.1:0-5487 GCA_033850895.1 Nocardioidaceae bacterium
TCGACTCTCCGGGGCAATCGCTGCGCCGGCTCGCCCGCGAGATTCACCAGAGTCTCCTGCGCCGGGCCGATGGCCGAACCGTGTGCTTGCACGTCGAGGACGCACACGTCATCGACCCCGCCACGCTCGACCTGGTGGCCGCCGTATGTCGCCTCGGTGACATCGCGCTGCTCTGCACGACCCGGCTCGTACGAGCCGCCGCGCTGGGCGAGCTGTGGCGCGACGGCCTCGTTGCCAGGATCGACCTCCCTGCCTTCACCGCGGATGAGGTCGACACGCTGCTGTGGTCCGCGCTCGAAGGCTCGGTGGCCAGCGCGGTCGTTCGCCAGGTCATGCAGGCAACCGGTGGGAACGCGATGCTTGTCCGCGAGATCGTACGCGCGGGGCTGGCCGGGGGAGCGATCGTGGATCGTCACGGGGCGTGGATCATGGGCGGTGCCCTGAAACCCGACGCCCGACTGATCGACCTGCTGGCGGCCGAGACCGAGGCGCTGGCACCGGCCGGGCGTCAAGCAATTGAGTTGATCGCCCTGGCCGAACCTTTGCCGCTGAGCGTCGCACGACCCCACATTGCGGATGGCGTCCTCGACGACCTGGTGGCTCAGCAGCTCGTACGTCTGACCGAGGGGAGGACGGCAGCACGCCGAGTGGTGCCGACGCTCCGGCTGGCCAGTGCGGTGCACGCAGAGTCCGTCCGGAGTGCGATCACCCCGGGTCGGAGTCACCTCCTCTACCGCACCGCCCACGGTGGTGGCGTCGATCTCGTGGAACACACCCCGGAAGGACTCGTGCGCTGGGCCGAATGGACGCTCGAGTGCGGACTTCGCGTCGATCCGGCGCTACTGGTCGAGGCAGCTGGAGAGGCGAGCGCGCGGGGGCGGTACGAATCGGTGATCTCGTTGGCAACGGCGGCGCTTGACTCCGGTGCCGAACCGGCGCAGCAGATCACGGCGCTGGCGATCCGTGGCCGGGAGCATCGCTTCAGGGATCAACCCGCTGACGCGCTCAAGGACATCGAGCTCGCGACCGAGCTGTTTCGTGCGGCGCCGCGAGAACACCCTGACCTCGGCACCGACGACTACCTCGACCTGCAGGAGCTGCGCGCCGACATCCAGCAGTACGGCCTCGATCGGCCGGTCGTCGCCATGGAGCTGATGGACGAGGCCTACAACCACGTCATCGAGCGTGGTGGACACATGGATCACGTCCAGCGCTACCGCATGTCCCGGATCTCTCGCCTCGGCTGGTCGGGCGACTTCCGCCCGGCCCTCGCTGTCGCGCGCGATCTCGGCACCGGAGCAGTCCATGCGGCAGGGTGGACTCTCCAAGGCGTTGGCCCGGCCATCCTTGCCCTGACCTGGCCGGGCCGAACCGCGGAGGCGGCGGCGCTGTCGGACCGGTACGCCACGATCGCGGCGTCGTATGACGCGGCGATGCCGCACCCGGGTGCCGAGATCCATTTCACCGCCTTCGTCGCGCTGCTCGTCTCCGGCCGGCTCGACGAAGCGAGACGCCACGGGGCCGCTCCGCGTGGCGGCCGGGCAACCCGGCTCGGGTCGGCATTGACGTACGCCTGCGAGGGGCGACTGCTCTCGGCCGAGGGTCGCTGGCAGGACGCCGACCAGCGCTTCCGCACGGCCCACGAGATGTTCGAGACGTGCGACCCGAGCGGGTTCTCAGCCTGGGGATTCGCGGGCGAAGCGCGCTGTGCGGCCATGGTGGGCGACCTGCGGCGTGCTGACGACCTGTGTCGCCTGGTCGATCGGACACCACCGCGGGCCAGTCGGGCGTTGGAGGCCGACATTCGTGTGCAGATCATCTCGGCGCTCGCCGGTCTCGGGCACGAGGAGGCCGGCGACCGGGCCGTCAGCGCTGTCCTTTGGGCCCGGAAACGCGGCTATCACCTCGCCGAGCTCTGGGCCATTCACCTCCTGGCGGCCGTCGATGCCGAAACCGCCCAGGAGTACGGGGCCGGACGGCGGGCGCTCGAGCTCATCGACCGGATCGATGCTCCGGTGGCGCCCGCTCTCCTCAATCACATCGCCGCCGTCGTCGAGACCGATCACGTGCTCGAGGACGCCGCGACGGCTCAGCTCGCCCGCTTCGGCGTCTGGCTGCCACGACGAACGAGCGCGCCATCATCGCTGTCTCGCCGCGAATCTGAGATCGCGTCACTGGTCGCGGCCGGGCTGAGCAGCCCGGCCATCGCCGAGCGCCTGCACCTCTCGGCCCGGACGGTCGAGACCCACCTTGCCCGCGTGTACGCCAAGCTTGGCGTCAACCGTCGTAGCGAACTGCCCGTTGCGCTCCGTCAGCGCACAGCCTGAACCGGCCCCGAGGGAGAAGACCATGACCGAGCGCCCAGCAGACGCCGACACCGAAGCGTCGGAGGCCCTCGCGCATCGCATCCGAACCAGCTTCGGGCGGCAGGGGCTGATGACGCTCCTCGGCGCCGAGATCATCGAGATCGCGCCGGGGCGGGTGGTGATCGGCCTTGCTCGTCGGCCGGAGGTGAGTCAGCAGCACGGGTACGTGCACGCCGGGGCGGTCAGCGCGATCGCCGACAGCGCCGGCGGCTACGCCGGCCTGACCATGATGTCGGGGTCGTCGGACGTGCTCACCGTCGAGTACAAGCTCAACCTCCTCGCTCCGGCGATCGGCGACACGCTGGAGGCGGTGGGAACCGTGGTGAAGTCTGGTCGGACCCTCAGTGTCTGTCGACTCGAGGTGTTCGCGATCGATTCCAGCGACCGAAAGCTGGTGGCTGTCGGGCAGCAGACCCTGATCCAGCTTCCGGCACGAACCGATGAGTGACCGCTGATCCGGGGCTGCTGACCCCGGGCTACTGCCAGAGGTATTCGGCGCTGTCCGACGGGCTCCGGGACGTGTCCGGGCCGAGGATCTTGGGCATCTTGAGCGTTGCGCACGGAGCCTTGGCTGGCCGGTGCAGGGGCCGCAGCGCCTGGTCCTTGCGGATCAGCACTGGCTTGCCACAGATGTCGTCGGTCTGCACGTAGTTCTCGGCGAGCAGACGGCTCGTCTCACCGGAGACGTCCATGCCGAGATCGGACGGCAGCTGCCACTCCACGATCCAGGTCGGGCGCTCCGACGGGGTGCGGAGCATCGTGCGCAGCTTGTGCTCGGCTCCCGGCACGGCGCGGATCATGGTGCTCCAGGCGTACGGGTACGTCGTCGGCATGTCGGCGTAGTAGAGCAGGTTGGCCCGGGCGTACAACACGTAGAGGCTGTCATCGGGGTGGGAGTTGGCCCGGAGGTACTGCGCAACGGCGAGGGTGCGCTGCTGCGGCGGGTCGACGCTCTGCAGGGTCGTGCCGAGTGCCACGTTGCCGATCGCGAGGAAGGCGAGGATCGACCCGGTGGCCAGGAACAGCCGGCGGCGTCGGGTGACGGCCAGCGCGCAACCGGACAGCACGGCGAGCGCGGCCAGCGGCTGGATGAAGTAGTGCGGGTAGTAGTTGCCCCCACCGGTGATGCCGATGAAGCCGACCACGAGCCAGGCCGCCAGCGGGAGCACGAGCTGTGGATCGGTACGACGGTGGTAGAGCCACGATGCCGCCCACGGCACCAGCAACAGACAACCCGAGGCGATCACGATCGGCAGGCCGAGGTGTATGAGCATGTAGACCGGACCCTGGTCGGAGCTGTGCAGCAGGTTGAGGCTGTCGAACCGGAACCCGACGATGGCGTAGACGAAGGACCTCATGCCGACGGAGTACTGGGCGAACCACGCGAACGTGATGACCAGGGGCAGCGCGACGCCGGCCGACCACCACAGTGCCCACTGGACGCGGAAACCGGACCGCTCCCGGGTGCGCCAGCTGACCAGCAGGAACACACCGCCCGCGACCAGCACCTCCCCGAAGGACTGCTTGATGAGCAGGGCGCAGCTGGCCAGGAAACCTGACAGGAACAGCCACTCATGGGTGTGGGCCGAGCCGCGACTGCGCACCAGCGCGACGATCGCGAACGTGACCGGGACGGTCGCCAGCAGCTCGTTGCCGGTGAACACCGCGCCGAGGATGACCGACGACGACATGACCGCCGTGATCAGGCCGGTGATGCGTGCCGCGCGCGTGCCGCTGATGTGGTTGGCGATGATCATGGTGCCGGCAACCAGCAGCATCGCAGCAACGATGCCCAGCACGCGTACGCCACGATCGCCGCCGATGACGCCGAGCTTGTAGACCAGCACCAGCAGCGGGGGGCGGTCCAGCCACGACCGGCCGTACATGGAGCCCTCGGTGGTGCCCCACGCACGTGCAACGAACGAGTCGCCGCCCTCATCGATGCCCAGCGGCACGTTGAGGAACGGCAACCGGAGCGCCACGGCGAGGCTCGCGCACAGCAGCCACCAGCGGACCAGCGAGAACTGGAACCACTCGACGACCTTGACGTACGCCTTCGGCTGCTCGGTCGTACGTTCGGCGAGAAGCGTCACGACGGTCGGCCTCTTCGCCCGTAGACCGTGAAACGGCCGAGGGTCACCGCCACGTAGGCGAGCACGAGGCCCGCGACGTCGTCGACCACGTAGTGCCAGCCGAGATAGACCGTGGAGATCATGATGAGAGCCAGGTAGACCGCCATGACCTTGCTGGCGCGCGGGAAGCCGTAGTAGCGGACCATCAGCAGGATCAGGCAGGTGAAGCCGACGTGCAGGCTGGCGAACGCCCCGATGCTGGCAAAGGAGTCTCCGGCAGCGGGATGGGCCAGCAGGTCGGCACGCTCGGCCATGTACTTCGCCTGGGTGCGGGTGACCTTCGTCGGGTCGAGACCGGCGAACTCCTTGCTCGCAGACCAGAACGGCCCGATGGCCGGGATCAGGTAGTAGGTGCCCACGCCGATGATCCAGGCCCACAGGGCTGCCGACAGGAAGACATAGCCCTGCCGGATCTGGTTGGCGAAGACGAGTGCGGCGACGAACGAGACTGGAACGAGGTAGCCGAAGGACTGGTAGATCACGGTCAGGATGTGCGCTGCGGCGCCCTCACCGAGCAGATCGTGCAACAGCACAGCTGGGCTGTGCCCGGCGAACAGCGCCTTGTCGAAGCTCAGCAGGTGATCGTCCTGCTGGTGCCTGAAGGCGTTCCAGCTCTTCAGATTGCGGTAGCAGGCGTAGACGATGTGGTAGGCGAGCACGCCGCTGAGACCGAGGATCAGGCGATCTTTCGGCCAGCGCCGGCGCAATCCCCGGCCGAGCTGCGGAAGGCTCCAGCCACGACGATCGATCCGCACGGCGGCGTCCACCGCCGCGAAAACGGCGAACAGCACCAGCGACAATGCGATCCGGTTGCGGAAGATCGAGCCGGCGGGATCCCGCAGCGGGATGTCCACCTGGTTCGAGCGGAACAGGGTGATCAGGGCGAAGGCAGCAACCACGATCCACATGGGCATGACCCATGCGTAGGAACCGGCTTGAGTGCGTGAAGTGGCGGTGGGCGCCGAAGTCTGCACGGAAGGGGTGTCGGC
>JAWWPE010000187.1:0-3703 GCA_033850895.1 Nocardioidaceae bacterium
AGACGGATCGCGGCGAAGGCGAACGTCGTGTCGCGCCGGTTCATTTGATCCCCCCGTCCGGATTGTCCTTGTCGGTGCCGTCCTTCAACGGCTGGTACGGGGCGGGCTTCTGGTAGTGGTCCGGCAGCCCGAGGCACCACGGACCGTGGCCGACCTCGCCGTACGCCGGCGCATCCGCGGCCGTGTAGGACGTCCGCTGGGGTGCGCCGAGCTCCAGGGTCTGGTGGATGAGGCCGCCGTTGAAGACGTTCTTGGTGTCGGGGATCTGGTTGGTGAGCCCGGTCAGGATGCACGGCAGCTCGGGCGAGTAGGTGTCGAGCAGAGCCAGCAGCGGCTTGCCGGTGATCACCTGGTTGACCAGCTGGTCCTCGTTCTCCGTCAGCGTGACCCTGGTCGTGTCCGCGAGTCCGGTCAGGCTGCTGAGCGCCTTCGTCAGGTCGCCCTTGCGGTCCGTGACGGTGCGGGCGGTCACGGTCGCGTTGCGCAGCACTCGGATCAGGTCGGGAGCGGCCAGGTCGTACGTCTTCGACACCTGGGACAGCAGCTTGAGGTCGGTGCGCAGCGTCGGCAGGTGGACGTTCATCTGCCGCAGATAGTCGTCGAGCGTCTCGAACGTCTCGCCGAGCTGCTCACCCTTCCCCTGCAGGGCGTGCGCAAGCGCATACAGCGTGGCATTCAGGTCTGCGGGCTTGACCGATCGGAGCAGCGGGAACAGGTTGGCGAGGATGCTCTGCAGCTCGACGTTCGTCGACACCCGGCTGGCCGGGATGACCGAGCCGTTGGTCAGCCGGCCCTGCGCCGTGCCGGCCTTGGGCGACTCGAACTCGATGAAGTTCTGTCCGAACAGGGTGGTGGGCAGGATCTTGACGCTCGCATTGCCAGCGATGACGCGAGCTGACGCGGGCTTCAGCGACACGGTGATGACGGCCTTCTCGCCGTTGGTCTCGATCTTCTTGACGTGGCCGATCAGTGCGCCGTGCAGTCGTACGTCCCCGAACTTCGAGAGCTGGAGCCCGGCACGGTCGGCCATCACCGTGACGTCGGTGCTCTTGGTGAACTTCTTGTCGTAGAACGCGATCGCCAGCCAGATGAACATCGCGATGACGACGACGTAGGCGATGCCGGCGACAAACAGTCGTCGGTGCTCCTTCGGGGAGTCGTCGTAGATGTTGGCGAGCATGGCGTTATCCCGTTATTCGTACGGATGTGGTGGATCCCCACATCGCGTAGCTCAGGAAGAAGTTGACGAGGACGACGGTCACGATCGACGAACGGATGGCGCGGCCCACGGCGACGCCCACCCCCGCCGGTCCGCCCGAGGCGGTGAATCCGTAGTAGCAGTGGATCAGGATGATCAGGACCGCCAGCACGATCATCTTGCCGAATGACTTCACGATGTCCTCGGGCGGCAGGAAGGCCCGGAAGTAGTGGTCGTAGGTGCCGGACGACTCGTGATAGATCATCGTCGTGATCAGCCGCGGCGACAGGTAGGACGCCAGCAGCGCCACGGTGTAGAGCGGGATCACCGAGACAAAGCCCGCGATCATCCGGGTCGTGACCAGGAACGGCAGCGATGGAATGCCCATGACCTCGAGGGCATCGATCTCCTCCGAGATCCGCATGGCGCCGAGCCGCGCGGTGTAGCCGCACCCCACAGTGGCGGCGAGCGCGATCGAGGAGACCAGCGGCGCCACCTCGCGGGTGTTGAAGTATGCCGAGATGAAAGCGGTGAACTTCGCGACGCCGATCTGGCTCAGTGAGGCGTAGCCCTGCAGACCGACCTCGGTGCCGGCGAAGAACGCCAGGAACGCGATGACCCCGACGGTGCCGGCAATCACCGAGAGAGCGCCGACCCCGAACACGACCTCCGCGAGGGTGTTGAGGACCTCCTTGCGGTAGCGACGCAGCACCCGGGGCGTCCAGGCCAGCGCCTTGACGTAGAACAGCAGCTGGTCGCCCCAGGTCTCGAACCGCAGCTTCTGCGACTTGACGAAGGACGTGCCCATCTCGGTCATCAGGCTCATCAGAGGCCCGCCTGCGGGACGAACTGGAAGTACAACGCCGTGATGATCGAGTTCAGCAGGAACAACAACATGAACGAGAGGATGACCGACTCGTTGACCGCACGACCGACGCCGGCCGGACCGCCGCCCGCATTCAGGCCCTTGTAGGAGCCGACGATCGCGGCCAGGAAACCGAACACGGCAGCCTTGATCATCGAGACATAGATGTCGGGCAGCGTGGCCAGTGCCGTGAACGACGCGAGGAATGCGCCGGCCGAGCCGCCCTGCACGATCACCGTGAAGAAGTAGCCACCGGCGACACCGGCGGTGATGACGATGCCGTTCATGAGGACCGCAACGGTCAGGGTGGCGAGCGCGCGAGGCACGACGAGACGCTGGATCGGGTCGATGCCGAGCGCCTGCATCGCATCGATCTCTTCGCGCATCTTGCGGGCGCCGAGATCGGAACAGATCGCCGATCCGGCCGCTCCCGCGATGATCAGGGCCGCGGCGATGGGAGCGGCCTCTCGTACGGTCGCGAGCACCGCCGTGGCACCGGCGAACGACTGCGCGCCGAGCTGCCCGGTGAGGCTGCCGACCTGGAGCGCGATGACCGCACCGAACGGGATAGAGATCAGGATCGTCGGCCACATCGTGACGCTGACGACGAACCAGGCCTGCTCGACGAACTCACGCGTCTGGAAACGACTGGTGAACGTCAGCTTCACGACGTCCCAAGCCATCGCGGCTACTTCTCCGGGCCCCTTCACCACGGATGCCGGACTCAGGCCCATCGCTCCTCCTCAGGATGTGCGAATCCCGCATGGCGACTCGCACAACGGACGGGGCGACTCTCCCTGGTCATTAGCGCTACCGAACCGTGTCAGTAGAGTAACGAGGCTGTGTGACCCGCGTTACGTTCGAATGGCTGACCTGTGCCGCGTGACGGCCGGCGCGGCGGCCGAAGAACGACGATTCGCCGAGCTGGGTGCCGGACGCATAGCCCTTGCCATCGACCGCGATGTTCGACGCACAGGCGCCCGCGGCGTAGACGCCGTCGACCGCTGTGTAGTCGTCTCGAAGCACGCGGCCATCATGGTCCACACGTAGACCACCACAGGTGAATCCCGCGTAGAAGCACTGCCCGGGCGTCAGGTCGTACGCGCCGTATGGCGGCGAGTCGAGCGGGACGACGTACTCGGCGGCCTTGTGGAACTGGGGGTCACTGCCGTCGCTGGCGGCGGCGTTGTAGTCGCCGAGGGTCTTGGTCAGCGAACCATCGGGCAGGCCCAATGCCTGCTCCATCTCCACGACGGTGTCCCACCCGTCCACGAGCGGCTGGAAGCCGTACGCCGGCTCAGCCATCCGTTCGGCATCGAGGATCAGCCAGGCCTTCAGATCGGGCTGATCGAAGACGTACGCAGAGGTGCGCGAGTGATAGGAGTCCTCGGCGACGAACCGCTCACCGAGGCCGTTGACCGCGACGCCCTTCAGCAGATCGGCCGGCGGATAGAACGGACCGGTGATGAACGCGCCGTCCATGTGCTCGGTGGCTCCTCCGACGGACTGGCCCATCCGGATGCCGAGCCCGTCGTCGAAGCTGTTGCCCAGCGCCATGCCATTGGCTTGGAGAGCCTCGAGCGGCGGGACGAATTCATGCACCATCTCGGGGTTCATCACGAAGCCGCCCGCGGCCAGGA
>JAWWPE010000203.1:0-7511 GCA_033850895.1 Nocardioidaceae bacterium
GGCGAGACGCTGTCGATCGCGTTCGCCGGCGAGGGCCAGCACCAGGACGCCGGCGCCAAGATGGTGCACGCCGCGCCCAACACGTCCAGCTCGATCCTCAGCAAGTCGGTCGCCCGTGGCGGTGGACGTACGTCCTATCGCGGACTCCTGCAGGTGCTTGAGGGCGCCGAGGGATCGGCAAGCACGGTCAAGTGCGACGCGCTGCTGGTCGACCAGATCAGCCGCTCCGACACCTATCCGTACGTCGACGTCCGCGAGGACGACGTCACACTCGGCCACGAGGCCACCGTGTCCAAGCTCAGCGACGACCAGCTCTTCTACTTCATGTCTCGCGGCATGGAGGAGGACGAGGCCATGGCGATGATCGTCCGCGGCTTCGTCGAGCCGATCGCGCGTGAGCTGCCGATGGAGTACGCGTTGGAGCTCAATCGCCTGATCGAACTGCAGATGGAAGGTGCGGTCGGTTGAGCATCGCTGAAGCACTGGAACTGTCTCCGGTTGAGTCGCATCTCCACCCGGAGGGGTCGTTCGACCTCGCCGACCACGCTGTGCCCACCGGCATGGAGGAGATCTGGCGGTTCACCCCGCTCAAGCGCCTCCGTGGCCTGCACCAGGACACCCCGCTCGATGGCGACGACTTCAAGGTCGAGGTCGATGCGGCTGAGGGTGTCACGGCCGTTTCCGTGCCTGCGGCCGACTCCGCTCGCGGTGTCTCCGGCTATGTGCCGGTCGACCGTGTCTCCGCTCGCGCCTGGGAGGCTGCCTCGTCAGTCTTCGAGGTGATGATCCCGGCCAACACCGAGATCACCGATCCGACCACGATTCGTCTGCACGGCGGGGGCATCGAGAAGGCCGGCGCCGGGCACCTGCTCGTACGCGCCGGCCAATTCTCCAAGGCCGTTGTCGTCGTCGACTATGACGGCTCAGCCACCTGGGCCGAGAACATCGAGGTCGTGCTCGAGGACGGCGCCCAGCTGACGTTCGTCACGATCCAGGACTGGAATGACGACAGCGTCCACGTCGTCACCCAGCACGCCCGGGTCGGCCGCGACGCCTCGCTGCGCCACATCGCGGTCTCGCTCGGCGGTGACGTCGTACGTGCCAGCACGTCGGCCGACTACATCGGCACCGGCGGCAGCGTCGAGATGCTCGGCGTCTACTTCGCCGACGAAGGCCAGCACATCGAGCACCGCCTGTTCGTCGACCACACTGCGCCCAAGACCAAGAGCAATGTCGAATACAAGGGCGCGCTGCAGGGCCAGGGCGCGCACACGGTCTGGATCGGCAACGTCCTCATCCGCAAGGAGGCCGAAGGCATCCTCACCTACGAGAGCAATGACAACCTCGTGCTGACCGATGGCGCCAAGGCCGACTCGGTGCCCAACCTCGAGATCGAGACGGGTGAGATCGAGGGCGCGGGTCACGCGTCCACGACCGGCCGCTTCGACGATGAGCACCTGTTCTACCTGCAGAGCCGCGGCATCGAGGAGGAGGAAGCCCGCCGACTCGTCGTGCACGGCTTCTTCAACGACATCATCCGCCGCATCGGCGTCCCGGCCCTCCAGGAGCGTCTCGTCGCCTCCATCGAGGAGGAGCTGGCCGCGCACGTAGGACGGCTCGGATGACCTACGTAGCCGCAGCGGCCTTCGCGGACGTGCCCGAGGGAGGTGTCCTTGCCGTCGAGATCGACGGACAGGAGATCGCCCTGGTTCGCGACGGCGACGATGTCTACGCGTTGCGAGACGAGTGCTCGCACGCGTCGATCCCGCTGTCCGAGGGCGACGTCGAAGGCTGCGAGATCGAGTGCTGGCTGCACGGTTCGCGCTTCGACGTACGCACCGGCAAGCCCGTCAACCTCCCGGCCACCGAGGCCGTACCCACCTACCCCACGCAGATCGAGGGAGACACCGTCATGGTCGATCTCTCCACCACCAGGAGCTGAACATGTCAACGCTTGAGATCAAGGACCTTCACGTCTCGGTGCACACCGAGGAAGGCGACAAGGAGATCCTCAAGGGGGTCGACCTCACGGTGAAGTCCGGCGAGGTCCACGCCATCATGGGCCCCAACGGCTCCGGCAAGTCCACACTGGCCTACTCCATCGCCGGCCACCCCAAGTACACCGTCACCGGCGGATCGGTGACCCTCGACGGCGTCGACATCTTGTCGATGAAGGTCGATGAGCGCGCTCGGGCCGGCCTGTTCCTGGCCATGCAGTATCCCGTCGAGGTGCCCGGCGTCTCGGTCGCGAACTTCCTGCGTACGGCCAAGACCGCGATCGACGGCGAAGCGCCGAAGCTGCGCACCTGGATCAAGGACGTCAACGAGGCCCTCGAGCGGGTGACCCTCGACAAGGACTTCGCGCAGCGCAGCGTCAATGAGGGCTTCTCCGGTGGCGAGAAGAAGCGCCACGAGATCGCCCAGCTCGAGCTGCTCAACCCCAAGTTCGCCGTGCTCGACGAGACCGACTCCGGTCTCGACATCGACGCCCTGCGGGTCGTCTCCGACGGGGTCAACCGTTACAGCAGCCAGGGCGATCGCGGCGTCCTGCTCATCACGCACTACACGCGCATCCTGCAGTACATCAAGCCCGACTTCGTCCACGTGTTCGTCGCCGGACGCGTCGCCGAGCAGGGTGGGCGTGAGCTCGCCGACCAGCTCGAGGCCGAGGGCTACGACAAGTACGTCAAGGCGGCTGCTGCACTGTGACCCTCGTCGAGAGCACGACCTACGACGTCGCCAGGATCCGGGAGGACTTCCCGATCCTGGGTCGTCGCCTGGCCGGCGACCTGCCGTTGGTCTACCTCGACAGTGCCAACACCTCGCAGAAGCCCGAGAGCGTGATCCAGGCGATCGACGAGCACTACCGCCTGCACAACGCCAATGTGGCGCGGGCCATGCACCAGCTCGGCGCGGAGGCCAGCGCGGCATTCGAGCTGGCCCGCGACAAGGTCGCCGGCTTCATCGGCGCTCCGAACCGCGACGAGGTGGTGTTCGCCAAGAACGCCTCTGAGGCCCTCAACCTGGTGGCTCGCGTGCTCGGCGACTCCGGCCGCATCGGCCAGGACCACGAGATCGTGATCACCGAGATGGAGCACCACTCCAACATCGTGCCGTGGCAGCAGCTGTCCCAGCGCACCGGCGCGACACTGCGTTGGTTCGGAGTCACCGATGAGGGACGCCTCGATCTCGATGACATCGACCAGCTGATCACCGAGCAGACCGCCGTGGTTTCGCTCACCTGGGTGTCCAACATGCTCGGCACGATCAACCCGCTGGAGACGGTGATCGCCAAGGCGCACTCCGTCGGCGCGCTTGTCGTAGTCGACGCCTCGCAGGCCGTCCCACAGCTCCCGGTCGACGTTGCCGCCCTCGGAGCCGACTTCGTCGCGTTCACCGGCCACAAGATGGTCGGCCCGACCGGCATCGGCGTCCTGTGGGGACGCTATGACCTGCTCGCCGAGCTGCCGCCTTTCCTCGGCGGCGGCGAGATGATCGAGACCGTCACGATGCAATCGTCGACGTACGCTCCGCCGCCGGCACGGTTCGAGGCAGGCACGCCGCCGATCGCCCAGGCGGTCGGTCTCGGTGCCGCAGTCGACTACCTCACCTCGCTGGGCATGGCCAATGTCGCCGCACACGAGCAGGCAATCACCGCGTACGCGCTCGGCGTCCTTCAGGAGATCGACGGCCTGACCGTCGTGGGTCCCAAGGAAGCGGTTCAGCGCGGGGGAGCGGTGAGCTTCACCCTCGACGGCATCCACCCGCACGATGTGTCACAGCTGCTCGACTCGCGTGGCGTCGCCGTACGTGCCGGTCACCACTGCGCCAAACCGGCTCACCTGCGATTCGGCGTGCAGTCGACGACTCGTGCGTCGTTCTACCTCTACACGACCACCGAGGAAATCGATTCGCTGGTCGAGGCGTTGCACCACACGAAGAAGTACTTTCTATGAGGCACAGGGGGGAGGGCTGACATGACTGACGCAACGCAGGTTGACACGCTCTACCAGGAGATCATCCTCGACCATTACAAGCATCCACACGGCGCAGGTCTGCGTGAGCCCTTCGAGGCCGAGGTGCACCACGTCAACCCCACCTGCGGCGACGAGATCACCCTTCGCGTGCACCTCGACGGCGACAAGGTCGCCGACGTGTCCTACGCCGCACAGGGTTGTTCGATCAGCCAGGCCTCGGTGTCCGTGCTCAACGAGCTGATCATCGGCAAGTCCGTCGATGAGGGCATGGCGGTGCTCGACACGTTCACCGAGCTGATGCAGGGCAAAGGCCAGGTCGAGCCGGACGAAGACGTGCTCGAGGACGGCATCGCGTTCGCCGGTGTCGCGAAGTTCCCGGCCCGGGTGAAGTGCGCGTTGCTCGGCTGGATGGCCTGGAAGGACGCCGTCGCGCAGGCGCTCGTCACCAACGACTCAACTATGGGGGAGACCCGATGACCACCGACCACAGCGACCTGCCCGACGTCTCGACCGCACCGGCCGGTGCCACGACAGTCGAGGACGTTCTCGAAGCCATGAAGGACGTCGTCGACCCCGAGCTCGGCATCAACGTCGTCGACCTCGGCCTGGTCTACGGCGCCGACGTCGACGAGCACAGCAACACCGTGCTCTCGATGACCCTCACGTCGGCAGCCTGCCCGCTGACCGACGTCATCGAGGACCAGACCCGCGCAGCCCTCGACGGTCTCGTCAACGACTTCCGCATCGAATGGGTCTGGATGCCGCCGTGGGGCCCCGACAAGATCACCGACGACGGCCGCGAGATGCTTCGCGCCCTCGGCTTCAACATCGGCTGACGACTGCAGCCACAACGGGGCAGCGCGCCCCAATTGAGGTTCATACGCCTCGGCGTGCGGATCGCGATGGGGGCGCTGCTTGCGACGCTTGCCGCCGGGTGCGGCTCGGACGAACCCCACACGGCTCCGCTCCGCCCTCCCGGAGACAGCGCTGAGCAGTGCGCACCCGCCTCTGACAGCCGGCTCGTGACATTCGGGGTCGATGTGGCGAGCAACGGCTCGTCGCGTCGCCTCACGGTCGACCGTGTGACGTTCAAGACCTCCCACGGCATGACGCTGGTCAAGCCCCTCGTGGCCACGGTGCCCTCCCGCGGTGCCGGGACGCTCGTGGGCACCTGGGACGGCTACCCGCCCGACTTCAGTGGATCCGACGATGCCGTACGCAAGGTGTTCGACGGCGCCCAGAAGGTACCCGGAGCCGTCATCCCGGCTGGGCGCAGCCACCTGGCCAACTTCGTCTTCGGCGTGCGTGCGGCGCGCGGAGCCAGCGCGGGGCCGCTGATGGTGGACTATCACGACAACAAGGGCACCAAATTCCGCTGGACCGGCAACATCACCTATCGGATCGCCACCGGAGCAAGCTGCTGACACCGCCTAAGATTCATACCCATACGTATCGATGGAGCTGCCATGAGACTTCCGAACTCTGAGCACGAATCCCGTCCATGGCTGATCCGTGAGATCGCCAAGGACTTCACGCTCGAGGACGTATGGGGCCTTTCCTTGAAGCGCAGCGGCCCGCACGATCTCGACAAGCTGCTCGAACTGGTTGCGTCCTCTGATCCAGCGCACGGGGCCGTCCCGGAGCGGATCCTGTGGGGCGCACGGGATCTTCTCGGGAAGTGGTTCAACCTCGGCAGGATCTCGGAGGCGACCGAAGGCGGCGGGCCGGACCTGCCGATACCCGGCACGTCAGAGACGTCGCTCGTCACCCGCCTGCCGCCGGAGCTGGTCGGCACGGCGGATGGGATCGAATTCCGAGCTCTTCCCTTCACCCCGCTGTACCGCACCGAGAACGAGTTCGCGGCAGAGGTGTCCAACCGAACGGTCCACGGTGTGATGCATCTGGCGTTGGTCGAACAGGCGGACGGTCGCCAGCAGGGACAGATGGCCGTCTACGTCAAGCCGCGCGGCCCCTTCGGACGTGCCTACATGGCGTTCATCAAGCCATTTCGTTACGCGATCGTCTACCCAGCGCTGACGCGGCAGTTCGAGCAGGATTGGGCGAAGCAGGCAACGTGAGTGGGACACAACGCACATCGTGGGTGGCGTGAGCAGACCGCGAACCCCGGTATGATTGCGGAGTGAACTTTCTTCAGCGGGAATGACCTCGGCGCTCGACGCCCCCCATTCGCACACCCTGAACCGAAAGTAACCTCATGCTCACCGTCTCCAATGTGGAGCTGCGCTTCGGCGCGCGCGTCCTGATGTCGGACGTCTCGTTCCGTGTCGACAAGGGCGACAAGATCGGCCTGGTCGGACGCAACGGTGCCGGCAAGACGACCCTGACCCGGATGCTCTCCGGCGAGGGACAGCCCGCCGACGGCTCGATCACGTCGACCGGCAAGATCGGCTACCTGCCGCAGGACCCCAAGTCCGGCGATCTCGAGACAACCGCGCGTGACCGCATCCTGGGTGCTCGCGGCTTGGACGAGGCGCTCATCGCGATGCGCAAGGCTGAGATCGACATGGGCTCGCCCGATCCGGACATCGCCGAGAAGGCAATGAAGGCCTACACCAGGGCCGACACGACGTTCGGCGCCGGCGGTGGGTACGCCGCGGAGTCGGAGGCCGCGACGATCGCCCACGCCCTTGGCCTGCCCGATCGCGTGCTCGAACAGCCACTCTCGACCCTCTCGGGCGGACAACGGCGACGCATCGAGCTCGCCCGGATCCTGTTCTCCGACGCCGACACGCTGCTGCTCGATGAGCCCACGAACCACCTCGACGCCGACTCCGTCGTCTGGCTCCGCGGGTTCCTCAAGAGCTTCAGTGGCGGCATCGTGATCATCAGTCACGACGTCGACCTCATCGAGGAGACCGTCAACAAGGTGCTCTACCTCGACGCCAACCGAGCCACGATCGACATCTACAACATGGGTTGGAAGTCGTACGTCAAGCAGCGCGAGGCCGATGAGCACCGTCGCAAGCGTGAGCGCGCGATCGCTGTGAAGAAGGCCGGCGAGCTCACGAGTCAGGCCAACAAGTTCCGTGCCAAGGCATCGAAGGCGGCAACCGCCCAGCAGATGCTGCGTCGCGCCGAACAGCTCGTCGCCGGCCTCGAGAACGAACGCGTGCAGGACAAGGTCGCACACATCAAGTTCCCCAAGCCCGCGCCGTGCGGCAAGACGCCCCTCATGGCCGAGGGCCTGTCGAAGTCATATGGCTCGTTGGAGATCTTCACCGACGTCGACCTGGCGATCGACAAGGGCAGCCGCGTCGTGGTGCTCGGCCTCAACGGCGCCGGTAAGACCACGCTGCTCCGCATCCTCGCGGGCGCTCTCGAGGCTGACACCGGCGACATCCTGCCCGGCCATGGCCTCAAGATCGGCTACTTCGCCCAGGAGCACGAGACGCTCGACACGTCGCGCACGGTGCTGCAGAACATGCAGTCCGCGGCGCCGCAGCTGACCGACACCGAGGCCCGCAGCGTGCTCGGATCGTTCCTGTTCAGCGGCGACGACACCTCGAAGCCGGC
>JAWWPE010000210.1:0-2786 GCA_033850895.1 Nocardioidaceae bacterium
TGGCGCAGCTACCTGGCGAAGAGTGCCTCGACGGTGTCGTGAAAATCGCGCAGCACGGCGTTGCGCTTGACCTTGAACGACGGGGTCAGATAGCCATTGGCTTCGGTCCAGTCGTCCGGGACGATCATGAACTTGCGGATCGACTCGGCCTGCGACACCTGTGAGTTCGCGTCGTCGATCGCCTTCTGCACCTCGGCCTTGAGCTCTGGATCGTCCAGCGATCCGGTCCAGGCCTCGGTGTCGATCGTCACGAGCGCCGCCACGAACGGCTTGCCGTCACCGACGACGAGGCACTGGCTGACGTACGGACTGGCGCGGACCCGGTCCTCCAGGACGGCGGGCGCGACGTTCTTGCCGCCGGCCGTCACGATGATCTCCTTCTTGCGGCCCGTGATGCGTACGAATCCGTCGGAGTCGACCTCGCCGAGGTCGCCGGTGGCGAACCAGCCGTCGGCGTCGACCGCTTCCGCGGTGGCGTCGGGGTTGTTCCAGTAGCCGTCGAAGACCTGTGGCCCGCGGAAGCTGAGCTCGCTGTCGCTGCCGACCCGGACCTCGGTGCCGACGATCGGCCGCCCGACCGTGCCGATGCGCTGATCCGATGGGGTGTTGACGCACAGCGCCGCGGTCGTCTCGGTCAGCCCATAGCCCTCGAGCACCGTGACCCCGATGCCGCGATAGAAGTGCGCGAGCCGGTCGCCGAGCGGCGCACCACCGGAGATCGCCCACTCGGCTCGCCCACCGAGCGCGTCGCGGATCTTGCCGTAGACCAGGCTGTCGAAGATCTTGTGACGCGTACGCAGAGCGATGCCGGGGCCACCAGTGTCGAGCGCCTTGCTGTAGGCGATCGCGGTCTGGGCGGCACGGTCGAACACCTTGCCGCGACCATTGGCGTACGCCTTGGTGCTGGCGGAGTTGAACACCTTCTCGAACACCCGCGGAACGGCCAGCACGAACGTCGGCTGGAACTCGCCCAGGTGGGTGGTGAGGTCCTTGATGTCGGCGGTGTGACCGAGCTTCGCGCCGGTGCGGATCGCGCCGACCTGGATGATCCGCGCAAAGACGTGGGCGAGCGGGAGGAACAGCAACGTCGCGGCGCCTTCGGCCTCGAACAGCTCCGGCAGCAGGTCGATCGCGCCGCCGAGCTCGGAGCGGAAGTTTCCGTGGGTCAGTCGGCAGCCCTTGGGCCGCCCGGTGGTGCCGGACGTGTAGATCAGCGTCGCCAGCGTCGCGCTGGTGAGCGCGGCTCGGCGCGACTCGAGCTCGGCGTCGCTGACCTGGGTGCCGCGTTTCGTGATGTCGTCGATGGCGGCGGAATCGAGGCACCACACCTGCCTGAGGTCGTGGACGTCCGACCGTGCCTCGTCGAGGCGCTCACGGTGCACATCGGTCTCCACGATCGCGGCGACGGCTCCCGAATCCTGCAGGATCCAGGCGATCTGCGCGACCGACGACGACTCGTAGACGGGCACGGTTGCCGCGCCGATCCACCAGATCGCGTAGTCGGCGACAGTCCACTCGTAACGCGTCTTCGACAGAAGCACGACCCGGTCACCGGCGGCGATGCCCGATGCCATCAGACCCTTGGCGACGCCGACCACGTGTGCGTGGAACTCGCCGAGCGTCACGTCCTGCCAGGTGCCGTCGAGGTGTCGCGCGAGGGCGACGTCAGAGCTGTGCGAGGGAAGGCGATCGAGGATGTCTTGCGACAGATTTCCCGGATCATTCACGTCGTGCTCAGTCACGTACGGCAGGCTACCCTCACGCCTGCCCGGCCAGCAGCCCCGTACGCCTCGCCGGCGTCGTTGGCACTAGCATGGAGTCTCACGGTGGGCCGGACTAGGAGGGGTGATGGCGCGGACTGCGAGCGACATCGTCATCGATGCACCGGCCGACCGGATCATGGACGTCATTGCCGACTTCGGTGCCTATCCCGATTGGGCCACCGGCGTGAAGACCGCCGACGTCGTCGCGGGTTCTGACGGGGGCCGCGCCGAGCAGGTGCACTTCGTCCTGGACGCGGCACCGATCCGTGATGAGTACGACCTGGGCTACACCTGGGACGGCGATCGTGCCGTCTCGTGGAGCCTTGCCGAACCCGGAAAGATGCTGACCTCGATGGACGGCACGTACGTCCTCGAGCCGGTCGATGGCAGCCAGACCCGGGTGACCTACCAACTGGCCGTCGACGTCTCGGTGCCATTGCTCGGCATGCTCAAGCGCAAGGCCGAGAAGGTCATCATCGACACTGCTCTCAAGGGGTTGAAGAAACAGGTCGAGGCCTTGTGAGCGAGCGTCAGCGAACGAGCCATGGGCCACTCACTGGGCCGCACCCGTATCTTTGCTCTTCAACGGGCGTGGCCCAATGAGCGCGTCTGAGCCGGTCGGATCGATCACCGAGGAAGCGTTCAAGCTGTTCCGGGCGATGAATTCTGTCGGCCATGCAGACGCCGCCGACTCCTCCTCGCACGTGTGCACGACGTCATGGTGCCCGGTCTGCCAGGTCGTCGGCTTCGTGCACGACAATCCTGAGGCGCTGGCCCAAGTCTCCCAATCGGCAGCGAACCTCGCCCGATCCCTACGCGATCTGCTCGACGCAGCACTGACACCAGAGGAAAACCCGTGACACTGGCCATCGGGGTGGACATCGGCGGCACCAAGATCGCCGCCGGACTCGTTTCGGAGTCCGGCGAGATATTGGAACGCTCGCATGAGCCGACCCCAGACGACTCGACCAAGATCCCGGCGCTGGTTGCCGATCTCGCGGAGCGCATCAGCGGCGGCCAGGA
>JAWWPE010000220.1:0-4726 GCA_033850895.1 Nocardioidaceae bacterium
GCGACCTTGTCACGGTGTTCGGCCCGGGCAGCTCCGGTGAGCCGACCGCGGACGACTGGGCCATTGCCGCGGGCACCATCGCGTATGAAGTCGTCACCCGCCTCGGCGGCCGCATCGAGCGTACGTATCGAGGTGAACGATGAGCAAGACCGCGAAGGTCGCGACGACCGCGGGTGCGTTTGTCGCTGCCGGTGTCGTGGCGACACTGCTCAACGGCCGCCAACGCACCCACCGTCGGCTGCGCCGCGGTGAGGAGGTCGAGTTCGGTTCGGTGCACAGCGATCCGATCACGCTCACCGCCACCGACGGGGTGAAGCTCAACGTCGAGGTCGACGAGGCCGAGCGCAAGACCCCGACCGTCGTCTTCGTGCACGGCTGGGTCGAGTCGATGGACCTGTGGCACTACCAACGGCTGGCGCTGCGCGGTTCGGTCCGGATGGTGTTCGTCGACATGCGGTCACACGGTCACTCCGGGCGCTCGCATGCCGACAACTCGTCGATCCCGCAGCTGGCCGATGACCTGCGTACGGTCATCACCGAGCTGGCGCCGCGCGCACCGCTGGTCCTGGTCGGACACTCGATGGGCGGCATGGCGATCATGGAGCTCGCCGGCGCCGACGCCGCACTGTTCAAGAAGCGGGTCAAGGGTGTCGTGCTGATCGCCACCAGCTCGGGCAAGCTGATGCGCAGCAGCCCCGGTTTCAAACGCATCGTCCCGTTGGTGCGGGTCGCCGCGCCGGTGCTCGACTGGGGTCGAGCATTCAACAGCTATTCGATCGTCCGCCGCTGGGCGGTGGGCCCCAACGCGCTGGAACGCCACGTCGACATGACCAATGAGCTGATCCTGCAGTCGCCGACCCACGTGCTGATGGACTTCTACCCCAATTTCCTGACCCTCGACCTCACGCCGGGCCTCGGCGCGCTGGGCACTGCCAAGACCGTCATCGTCGGCGGCACGAAGGACATGATCACGCCCATCAAGCACAGCCGAGTGCTCGCAGACCTGATCCCGAACGCGACCCTCGTGGCGGTCGAGGACGCCGGTCACATGGTGGTGTTCGAGGAGCACGAGCGGGTCACGAAGGTCATCGAGGACCTGGTGGAGAGCATCCGATGAGCGAGCGCCAGCGAACGAACAATGAGGTTGTCATGCTGTCGCCGTCGTATCGTGGGTTCTTGTCGACGGTGGCAGCATGACCGCCCTCAACGTGATCGACGCCGGGCCCGAGCACGCCCCGCAGATCGTCGACATCATCCACCGCTCGTTCGGGGCCCGCCCGGTGCTGGACCCGCCGGCCACCGCCGTCGACGAGACGATCGAGTCGGTTGCCGAGGTGCTGCGTACGTCCGGTGGCATCCTGGTCGAGCGGCGTGGGTTGCCGATGGGCGCGCTGTTGTATGACGAGACCCGGCCCGGCCTCCTGGGCCTTCGCCGGGTCAGTGTCGACCCCGACCTGCAGGATCGGGGTGTCGCGTCCGCGATGGTCGGAGTTGCCGAGGACACCGCCGAGGAGCGCGGCAAGGACGGCATCTGGCTGCACGTACGCGAGGAGCTGCCGGAGACGGTGAAGTTCTGGTCGCGGCGGCACTATCACCCCGTACGCCAGGACGGCACGACGATCGAGTTCGGCAAGACGCTCTGGCTGTCGCGGGAGATCCCGACCGCCGAGACGATGAAGTCGTTCGCCGGCACGCTGTCGGAGCTGCTCCGTGCGGGCGACCTGCTCGTGCTGTCCGGGGATCTCGGCGCCGGCAAGACCACATTCACCCAGGGGCTCGGCGACGGACTGGGCGTCCGGGGTCCGATCACGTCGCCGACGTTCGTCATCGCGCGTACACATCCCTCGTTGGTCGAGGGCCCGCCGCTCGTGCACGTCGACGCCTACCGGCTCGGTGACGCCGCCGAGATCGACGACCTCGACCTCGACGCCACCACCGACGACGCGGTGACGGTGGTCGAGTGGGGCGAGGGCCTGGCCGAGCAGCTGAGCGAGAGCTGGCTCCACGTACGCATCGAGGTGCGCGGCGCACGTCCCGGCGATCCGCTCGGCACCCCGCACGACGGCGACGACGCTGAGTTCGACTCCGCGCAGGACGACGAGGCACGGGTCGTCACGGTCAAGCCCCACGGACCCCGCTGGGTCGGCGTCCCCCTGCGTTTAACCCTCCTCTCATAGGCTGCTCCTGTGCTCCTCCTTGCCTTCGACACCGCCACCCCGGCCATCACGGTCGCGGTCCACGACGGTCAGCGCGTCGTCGGCGAGGCCTTCGGCGAGGGCGCGATGGCGCACGGCGAGCTGTTGGCCCCGGCCATCCGTGACGCGTTGGCCCAGGCCGGCGCCACGATGTCCGACCTGACTGATGTCGCCGTCGGCGTCGGTCCCGGTCCGTTCACCGGGTTGCGCGTGGGTGTCGTGACGGCCCTGACCCTCGGGTCGACGCTCGGCATCACCACCCACGGCGTCTGCAGCCTCGACATCATCGCCGCGGACGTGCAGGTCGAGGGCGAGTTCCTGGTCGCCACGGATGCTCGCCGCAAGGAGGTCTACTGGGCTCGCTACGGGGCGAATGTCCGACTGGACGGCCCGCATGTCGCCACTCCGGCCGATCTGGCACATCAGCACCCGGAGCTGCCGGCATACGGCCGAGGTGCTGAGCTGTACGACGGGGTGCTCCGGCCGGCGGGCGACCTCAAGGATCCCCGGGCCGCCGCCCTGGCGAGTGCCGTCGTCGCCGGCAACGTCATCGAGCTGCCGCTCGAACCGCTCTACCTGCGCCGGCCCGACGCCCAGCCCCAGGTCATCAGCCCGCGCACATGATCCGCCCGGCCACCACCGACGACGTGAACGCGATCGCGGCGATCGAGCTGGCCTGCTTCGGCTCGGCCGCCTGGAGCGAGAGCCTCTTACGCGATCAGGTCAGCGGCGAGCGGCACCACGTCCTCGTGGACGCCGACCTGCGAGCGTACGGTGCGATCTCCCTCGCGGGCGATGTCGCAGATCTCGACCGCATCGCGGTGTTGCCTGAGGCGCGCGGCCGGGGGCTGGCGCGCGACCTGCTCGACCGTCTGATCGATCGGGCTCGGGACCTCGGCGCCGCCCGTATGCTGCTCGAGGTCGCCGCCGACAACGCGCCCGCGCTCGGGTTGTACGAGTCGTTCGGCTTCGACACGATCAGCACCCGCAAGGCGTACTACCCGGGCCGCGTGGATGCGCTGGTCATGGAGCTCACGATCGAGGAGTGGCGATGAGGAAGAACGTCAGCTCACCAAGTCCGTACGAGGACCAGGTCGGCTACTCGCGGGCCGTACGAGTCGATGACTCGGTATGGGTCGCCGGCACGACCGCGACGGTGGACGGCGAGGTCGTCGGAGTCGGGGACCCGTACGAGCAGACCAGGGTGGCGTTCGGGATCGCGCTGGCGGCCCTGCGCACGACCGGACTGGACACCAAGGACGTCGTGCGCACGCGCATGTTCGTGACCGACATCGCGCACTTCGTCGAGATCGGGCGGGCGCACAAGGAGCTGTTCGACGCGGTTCGGCCCGTGGCGACGATGGTGCAGGTTGCTGCGCTCGCGGATCCGAACCACCTCGTCGAGATCGAGATCGACGCCCACCTTGCCCAGCCGACGAAGCGTGGCAGGCTGTGGTCATGACCCAGACACCTGACGACCTCTCCGACGCAGAAGACGGGCCCGACCAGGACGCCGTGTTCGACGATCCCGACGAGACGCTCGACGCGGGCTACTCGCCGCCGGAGAGCTATCGCGGTGAGGGTTTCGGCACCACGGCTGACGAAGCGCTGCAGGGTGAGTCGCTCGAGGAGCGGGAGCGCCAAGAAGTTCCCGAGCCCGACCCGTACGCCGAGGTCGACGACGACGTGCTCGACGACGGCGAAGTGGGCACCGAGCGCGCCGGCCGACTCGTCGATCCCGATGGTGGCATCGGTCCGGACGAGGAGAAGGATCTGGTCGGTGATGACGTCGGCATCGACGGTGCCGCGTCCAGCGCCGAAGAGGCCGCGGTCCACATTGTCGAAGACGATTGACGGCAGAGTGTCGAGGACTGAGCCCTGAGCGTGAGCCTGCTCTCGTGCATCGTCTCAGTGCACGCGTGTCCACTACCCTGACCTGATGCGCGATTACGTCTACCCGTCCGTCATCCTCACGGCCAAGGGGCTCTTCAAGCTCAACGGGTTCAAGTTCCAGAAGAGCGGCTCCGAGCACATCCCGCGCAAGGGTGGGGCGATCCTCGCGGCCAACCACATCGGCTACGTCGACTTCATCTTCGACGGATTCGCGGCCCAGCCGAGCGGACGACTGGTGCGGTTCATGGCCAAGAAGGACGCGTTCGACCACAAGATCTCCGGCCCCATCATGCGATCGCTGCATCACATCTCGGTCGACCGCGAGAACGGTCAGGCGTCCTACGACAAGGCGGTCGAGTACGCCCGGGCGGGCGAGATCGTCGGCATCTTCCCCGAGGCTACGATCAGTCGCTCGTTCGAGATCAAGGAGCTCAAGACCGGTGCCGTACGTATGGCGGCCGAAGCCGGCGTACCCCTGATCCCGATGGTCACCTGGGGCACCCAGCTGCTGAAGACCAAGGACCACCCGTCCGACATGAAGAGCCGCGGCAAGACGATCGGCTTGCACGTCGGCGCACCGCTGAAGGTCACCGGCGAGGATCCCGTCGCGGAGACCGCTCAGCTGCGAGCCGCGATGT
>JAWWPE010000231.1:0-7123 GCA_033850895.1 Nocardioidaceae bacterium
ACGAACAGCGCCTCGGTGAGCGGCTCACCGTCGAGGCAGATGCGTTCGGTCATCGACTGCAGGTGGGGACTGGTGAACCGGCCCGTACGCAGATCGAGTGCGCGCAGCAGGGTGTCGATCATCCGGCTCGTCGACGTCTTGCCGTTGGTGCCGGTCAGATGGATCACCGGGTACGCATGCTCCGGGTCGCCGAGCAGCCGGCAGAGCGCGGCAATGCGGTCGAGGGACGGTTGGAGGCGAGTTTCGGGCCAGCGGCCGAGCAGAGCGCGCTCGACCTCGGCGTACGTGGGCGTCATCATGATCAGTATCGCAGGGCCTCAGGGGTGTCTCAGGGGTGACACCGATTGCCGTTCTGTCGGCACATTCCGACATGATGTACCCACCCCTTGTTCCACCCTTCGCCATGAGCGCTCATATCCAGGAGATGTCATGAATCGTCAGATTGCCGGTTGGGTCACCCACCACTGGGCAAAATGGGTCGTTCTCGTCCTGTCACTCGTAGTGATCGGCGGCGTGGCCTCGTTCTCCAGCAAGCTCGGTAGCGTCCAGGACAACGACATCAGTTCCTGGCTGCCCGGCGACGCCGAGTCGACAAAGGTCATCAACGCCTCGAAGACCTTCACCAACCCCGACGCGGTCCCAGCCGTCGTGCTCTACACGAGCAAGAGCGGGAAGATCACGCCGGCAGACCTGACCGCGATCAAGGCCGACGCCGCTGCGATCGGCCAGGTCAAGAAGGTCGACAGCAAGGTCGTCGGTCCGATCCCGTCCAAGGACGGCCAGGCCGTTGAGCTGATCGCGACGGTCAACATCGGCACTGACGGCTGGGATGCGCTGCCCGACATCGTCGACGACATCAAGAAGAACGCCAAGAGCACCGACACCCTTGCCGTCCACTTCGCCGGCCCCGCCGCGCTGGGCGCGGACCAGGCGAAGGCGTTCGGCGGCATCGACGGCGTGCTGCTGTTCTCCGCCGTGATCATCGTGTTCGTGATCCTGCTGATCACCTATCGAAGTCTCCAGCTCGCCATCTTGTTCCTGCTGTGTGGGGTCGGTTCCGTCGGAGCCGCCGAGGGCGCCGTCTACCTCCTTGCCAAGCACGCAGGTCTCACGGTCAACGGCCAGAGCGCGGGCATCCTCAGTGTCCTGGTGCTCGGCGCCGGGGTGGACTATGCCCTGCTGTTGGTTGCTCGCTATCGCGAGGAGCTCCACAACTACGCGGACCGCCACGAAGCGATGGCGCATGCCCTGCACCGTGCCGCCCCCGCGGTGCTGGCCAGCGGCGTGACCGTCATCATCGGTCTGCTGTGCCTCACGTTCGCCCACATGAACTCGACGGCCGGGCTCGGACCTGTCGGGGCAGCGGGCATCGCCTGCGCGCTGTTCGTGATGATGATCCTGCTGCCGGCACTGCTGGTGATCGTCGGTCGGTGGATCTTCTGGCCGTTCGTGCCGCGCTTCGGCGAGCCGGTCAAGTCCGAAACCGGTCTGTGGTCCCGCGCAGGCACGCGCATTGCCAAGGCCCCGCGCATGGTCTGGGTCGTGACCACCTTGGTGCTGGTCGGGCTGTCGCTCGGCATCACCCAGCTTGACGCACACGGCTTGAGCAACGAGGACAGCTTCACCACCTCGCAGCCGTCCGTTGCGGCCGAGAAGCTCGCGGCCAAGCACTTCCCGGCCGGCGCCGGCTCCCCTGTGTCAGTGGTCGCGAAGTCCGCCAAGGCGGACGAGGTCAAGTCCGCATTCGCCCAGATCAAGGGCATCGACGGATCGACCGTCCAGCAGCTCGGCGACAAGGGCGGCACCGCCTACTTCGAAGCGACGCTTACCTCCCCGGCCGACTCGAAGGCAGCCTTCACCACGATCGATCGAGCGCGGACAGAACTGCACAAGATCAGTGGCGCAGACGCCTTGGTGGGTGGCAACACCGCCATCAACAAGGACGTGCAGACTGCATCGGGGGCAGACAACCGGCTGATCATCCCGATCGTCCTGCTGGTCGTGCTGCTGGTGCTCATGCTGCTGCTTCGAGCGATTGCAGCACCGCTGATCCTGCTGGTGACGGTGGTCGTGTCCTTCGCAGCGGCGATGGGCATCAGCGGTCTGGTGTTCCACAACGTGTTCAACTTCGCCGGGACGGACACCTCGTTCCCGCTGTTCGCGTTCGTGTTCCTCGTCGCCCTGGGCATCGACTACAACATCTTCCTGATGACCAGGGTCCGTGAGGAGTCGTTGGAGCACGGCACGCGTCGGGGTGCCCTGATCGGGCTGGGTGCCACCGGAGGTGTCATCACGTCCGCGGGATTCGTCCTTGCAGGCACCTTCGCCGCGCTGGCCACGCTGCCGATCGTGTTCCTCGCCGAGCTCGGGTTCGCGGTGGCGGTTGGCGTGTTGCTCGACACGATCATCGTGCGATCTGTCCTGGTCACGGCGCTCAACCTCGACATCGGTCGTCTCATCTGGTGGCCGAGCAAGCTGGCCCAGAAGCCTGACGTCGAGGTCGGCACCCTTGCCGAACCCTCGACGGCATCCGCCAACGCGTAGGTCTCGATCGAGGACGACCCGCCCCTCCATGGGGGCGGGTCGTCCTCGTCTCTAGACTGAACTCTTGTGAACACAGTCCCGGAGAAGCCCGTCCTCGAGGGCCTGGAGGCCACGTGGTCACAGGTCTGGCAGGAGCAAGGCACCTATGCCTTCGACCGCACCAAGACCCGCGACCAGATCTACTCGATCGACACTCCGCCGCCAACCGTCTCAGGCTCGCTGCACGTCGGCCACGTCTTCTCGTACACACACACCGACCTCGTCGCCCGCTACCAACGGATGCGCGGCAAAGAGGTCTTCTACCCGATGGGCTGGGACGACAACGGCCTGCCCACCGAGCGCCGGGTGCAGAACTTCTTCGGCGTGCGCTGTGATCCCTCGCTCGCGTACGAATCCGACTACACACCGCCGACCGACCCAGATCCCAAGCGACAGGTGCCGGTCAGCCGGCAGAACTTCATCGAGCTGTGCAACCAGCTGGTGCTCGAGGACGAGAAGATCTTCGAAAAACTGTGGCGCACGCTCGGCCTGAGCGTCGACTGGGCGCAGACCTACACGACGATCGGTGACGAATCCCGCAGCGTCTCCCAGCGGGCTTTCCTCCGTAACGTCGCCCGCGGCGAGGCCTACCAGCAGGACGCCCCGACGCTGTGGGACGTCACCTACCAGACCGCTGTCGCCCAGGCCGAGCTGGAGGCCCGCGAATATCCCGGTGCCTACCACCGCGTCGCGTTCCACGGCGCGAGCGACGCTGTCCACATCGAGACGACGCGACCCGAGCTGATTGCCGCGTGTGCGGCGCTGATCGCCCATCCCGACGACGAGCGTTACCAGGCGCTGTTCGGCAGCACCGTCCGCTCCCCGCTGTTCGATGTCGAGATCCCGGTGGTGGCGCACCCGGCCGCCGAAATGGAGAAGGGCTCGGGCCTGGTCATGTGCTGCACGTTCGGGGATCTCACCGACGTCATCTGGTGGCGCGAGCTGCAGCTGCCCAACCGGACGATCATCGGCCGTGACGGGCGCATACTTCCCGACGTCCCGGAGTGGATCACTTCCGAAGCCGGGCGCAGCACGTACGCCACTCTGGCCGGCAAGACGACGTTCACGGCGCGCGAGATGATCGTGGCGGCGCTGGTGGAGTCCGGTGACCTCGACGGCGAGCCCAAGCCGACGCAGCGGATGGCCAACTTCTACGAGCGGGGCGACAAGCCGCTGGAGATCGTCTCGACCCGCCAGTGGTATCTCACCAATGGCGGCCGTGACATTGATCTTCGTCAACAGCTCATCGGCCGCGGCGACGAGATCAACTGGGTGCCCGGCTACATGCAGTCGCGGCTCACCAACTGGATCGACGGCCTCAACGGCGACTGGCTCGTCTCGCGTCAGCGGTTCTTCGGTGTCGCGTTTCCGGTCTGGTATCGCCTCGACGATGCCGGCGAACCGGACTACGACGAGCCGATCCTCGCGTCAGAGGACACCCTTCCGGTCGACCCGGCCGCCCAGCCGCCACCCGGCTTCACCGAGTCCCAGCGCGGCAAGCCGGGAGGTTTCATGGCCGATCCCGACGTGCTCGACACCTGGGCGACCTCCTCGCTGACCCCCCAGATCGTCTGCGGCTGGGAGCGCGACCCGGATCTGTTCGAGCGCACGTTCCCCATGGACGTCCGCCCGCAGGCCCACGACATCATCCGCACCTGGCTGTTCTCCACGATCGTCCGCTCGCACCTCGAGCACGGCGTCTCACCGTGGAGCAACGCCACGATCTCGGGCTTTGTCGTCGACCCTGACCGCAAGAAGATGAGCAAGTCCAAGGGCAATGTCGTGGTCCCCGACGAGATCCTGGAGAAATACGGCGCCGACGCCGTGCGCTGGCGGGCAGCCGGAGTGCGTCCCGGCACCGACTCGCCGTTCGACGAGACCCAGATGAAGGTCGGCCGACGTCTGGCCATGAAGGTGCTCAACGCCAGCAAGTTCGTGCTCGCCGATGAGGAGGCTTACGGCCTGGGCGCCGACGCCACGATGCTGGATGCCGCCCGGGTCACCGAGCCGCTCGACCTGGCGATGCTGACCGCCCTGCGCGGGGTCGTCGACGAGGCGACCAACAGCTTCGAGGCCTTCGACTACGCGACGGCCCTCGAGGTCATCGAGAAGTTCTTCTGGGATTTCTGCGACGACTACCTCGAGCTGGTCAAGGAGCGCGCCCGTCGTGGCGACGCCGGTGGCGATTCAGCCAAGGCCGCGTTCGTCCTCGCCCTGTCCGTCCAGCTGCGTCTGCTGGCACCGTTCCTGCCCTACGTCACCGAGGAAGTGTGGTCGTGGTGGCAGGAGGGCTCGATCCACCGGGCGAGCTGGCCCGACAACACGACCGATCTGGCGACCCCTGAGCAGGATCCCCGCACGCTCTCCGTCGCAGCCACGGTCCTCGCGGACGTGCGCGGCGTGAAGTCGGTCGCCAAGGTCAGCCAGAAGACCGAGATCGGCAGCCTCAACGTCACCGCGACGGCCGTCGAGCTCGACCTGCTGCAGCTGGCACTCGACGACGTACGTGCAGCCGGACGCGTGACGGCCCAGCCGACGCTCACCGTCGACGAGTCCGCCGAGGGGTTCACCGTCGACGCCGTGCCGGTGGCCGCCGAGTAGCAGTCGGTGGCTCAGGCCTCGGTCCAGCGCTCCGTCTGGGTGAGCCAGAACAGGTACACCAGCGCGGGCACGACGACCACGACCGCGATCGCGATGACCACGAGCAGCCCCACGAGGGTCGCCGACGCACCCGCGCCGGCCTTGATGGAGACCTCGTCGACGAGCAGCCAGGGGTACTGCGCCACGCCCCAGCCCAGCACGACCGAGGCCACCGCGATCACGGCGCTCAACCGCGCCACGGCGTAGCGACGACGCGCGATCAAGGCCAGCGTGGTGGTCCCCGCGACGGCTGACAGGACGATCAGCGGTGATGCAACGCCGAGCAGGCGGTCGCTGAGCGTCGGCGCATCGTGCTTGATCGGCAGCAGCGCGGCGAACACCACGATTCCGGTGACCACACCGACCGCGAGGGTACGGATGCGCAGCTTCTCGCTCAGGGTCTCGTGACCTGCTCGGAGCGCATCGGCGGTGAGGAACGTGCCCGCGAGGAACGCGCAGGTGCCCACCGCGATGACGCCGCCGAACAACGACGTGGGGTGCAGCCAGGAGCTCAGCACGGCACCGTGGCCGTTGGCGGGCACCCGGCCCGACGCAACGGCACCCGCGACGGCTCCGAGGAAGAACGGCGTGATCAGGGACGACGTCGCGAACAGTACGCCGAACAGTCGAGCCTGCCCGAGGGTCGAGGAGTACTTCCGGAACGCAAAACTGGCACCACGCAGGACGATTCCGAGCAGCGCGAGAGCGAGGGGAAGCATCAGGGTCGTCGTCGCGGCGGCGAACGCGCTCGGGAAACCCGTCCACCAGATCACCAGGATGTAGATCAGCCACACATGGTTGGCTTCCCACACCGGCCCGATGCTGTGATCGATCAGCACACGGAGCTCGCCGCCCTCCTCGGCGCTGCCGGCCGTCAGGTCGTAGAACCCCGAGCCGAAGTCGGCTCCGCCGAACAGCGAGTACAGCACGATCCCGACGAACATCGCCGCGGCCACGGCCTGCGCAAGGGTCATCGCAGCGCCTCCTCGGGCCCGTACGGCGTCGGCAGGTCGGTCTCACCCTCACGCCAGCGTCGGGCCATCCCCCGCAGCACGACGTATGCGCCGATCGTCATCCCGATGTAGACCACGAACGCGACGGCATAGCTCCACCAGAGTCCGGTGCTGGTGCTGGCGGCGTCGGTCGTACGCAGCACCTGCCAGACCGTCCACGGCTGCCGGCCCACCTCGGTGGCGATCCATCCGCACTCCAGGGCGACGATTGCCATCGGTCCGGCGATCACCATGAAGCGCAGGAACCACCGGTTCACCGTGAGATCGCGACCGCGCCACCTGGCGAACCAGAACAGCACCACGACGAGAGCCAGGAGCGTCCCCAGCGCGACCATCGACTGGAAAGCCACGTGGGTGATGTTGATCGGCGGACGGTCATTGAGCGGGATCGTGTCCATGCCCTGCACGCCCTTGGTGAAGGAGTTCCGGGCGATCATCGACCCGATCCGCGGGATGTCGATCGCAAAACGTACGTGCCCGTTGATCATCAGGCCGCCGATGCGCAGGGGTGACGGGCTCTCCGTGGTCGTCGCCAGCTCGAAGGCGGCGAGCTTCCCCGGCTGCGTGCTGGCGACCCTCAGCCCGAGGACATGGCCGATCAGCGGCTGGACAATGGCAGCCACCGTGGCGAACACGAACGGGATCCGGAAGCCGAGCCGGTGGTGCTCGTCGAGGCGGCCCTTGAGCATCCCGGCCGCGTAGACACCCGCAACGACGAAGCCGACCAGCATGAACGCGCCGACCCACATGTGCGCGAACTGCAGCCACACCTGGTCGTTGAACATCGCCCGCCACGGATTGACGTCGGTGACCTTGCCGTCGACGATCCGGAAGCCGGTCGGATCGTTCATCCAGGCGTTGACCGAGACGACGCAGAACGTGCCGAT
>JAWWPE010000294.1:0-5094 GCA_033850895.1 Nocardioidaceae bacterium
GGAGGAGCTGTTGTTCGGCGACCGCGACCGACACGTCGTAGTGGCCCTTCTCGACCCCGAAGTTTCCGGCCAGACCACAGCATCCTGCCAGTCTTTCGATGGTGGCACCGGTCGACTCGAGCAGGGCAAGATCGGCCTCGAAGCCCAGGACCGATGCCTGATGGCAGTGCGGCTGTACGACGACGTGCGTGCCGGTCAGGTCCGGCGCGCGCCAGCCGTCCGTGCGTTGCAGCAGCTCAGCGAGGGTGAAGACGCCCTGCGCGACGTCGACCGCCCGGGGGTCGTCGAGCAGCTCGACCGCATCGGACCGGAGCACCGAGAGGCACGAGGGTTCCAGTCCCACGATCGGGACGCCGTCGGCGACGTACGGGTGCAGGGTCGCCACGGTGTCGGCGACGATCTTCTGGGCGCGGTCGAGCTGACCGGTGGTGATCCAGGTGAGTCCGCAACATGCCGCGCGCGGCAACAGCTCGACCTGGTAGCCCGCGGCCTCGAGCAGCGTCACGGCTGACCGGCCACTCTCGGTCGAGAAGTATTCGGTGAACGAGTCGGCCCAGAGCAGCACGCGAGGTCGAGCGCCCTCGACCACTTCTCGTTGGCGGGCCCACCGGCTGAGCCGCTTTCGCGCGAACGTCGGCAGGCTGCGCCGCTGGTCGACGCCGGCCGACCAGCGCGCCACCGAACGAATGCCCGGCGTGCGCAGCATGAGATTGGCGAGCCAGGCAATGGGCGAGGTCAGCCGGGCCCAGAACGGCAACCGCCCGAGGATGTAATGACTCCTCGGGCGGAGCCGGCCCTGGTACGACTGGTGCAGCACCTCGGACTTGTAGGTCGCCATGTCGATGCCGGTCGGGCAGTCGTTGAGGCAGCCCTTGCACGAGAGGCACAGGTCGAGGGCCTCGTGCACCTCCGGTGATCTCCAGCCGTCCTTGACCAGGCGGCCGTCGATCATCTCCTGGAGCACCCGTGCGCGACCCCGGGTCGAGTCCTTCTCGTTGCGCGTGGCCTGGAACGACGGGCACATCACCCCGCCGGAGCCGTGGTTGTCGGCCAGGCACTTGCCGACGCCCGTGCAGCGGTGCACCGCCTTGCCGAAGTCACCCTCGTCGTGGAGGAGTCGGAGTCCGAGGCGCCCGTCGAGCCGGCCCTTCGAGGACTCGGGGCCGCGGAGGTCGGCGTCGAACGGCCGGGGACGTATGAGAACGCCGGGGTTGAGCAGGTCGTCGGGGTCGAAGACTGCCTTGACCTGGCCGAACAGCTCGATCGCGTCGTCGGAGTACATCAGCGGCAGCAGCTCGGAGCGCGCCCGGCCGTCGCCGTGCTCCCCCGACAGCGACCCACCGTGTGAGGCGACGAGCTTCGCCGCGTCGGTGATGAACGTACGGAACAGCTCGTGGCCGCCGGCCTCGTCGAGTGGGAAGTCGATGCGGACGTGCACACAGCCGTCGCCGAAGTGGCCGTACGGCACCCCGTCGAGGTGGTTGGCCTTGAGGAGCGCGTCGAACTCACGCAGATAGGCGCCCAACCGTTCGGGTGGCACCGCGGCGTCCTCCCATCCCGACAATGCCTTCCGCGGAAGCGTCCGGGTCGCCAGTCCGGCGCCCTCCTCACGGATTCGCCACAGCACGGCCTGCTCGCTGGAGTCGGTGACGACTCGGGAGCCCAGCGCGTTTGCGGCCGCGGCTGCGCGGCGAACAGTGTCGGCGACCTCGCCGATCTCGGACCCGGAGATCTCCACGAACAGCCAGCCCTGGCCGCGCGGGAGTTCGGGCACCGCGCCACCTTGGGCACGTACGACATCGACGATCCGGGAGTCGAGGCCCTCGCAGGCTGTGGGCTGGAACGGCAGCAGCGCGGGTACGTCGTCGGCGGCATCGGCCATCGAGGCGTAGCCGAGGACGAGCATCTGGCGGTGCGGCGGGTCCTCGACGAGGCGCACGGTGGCCGACGTCATGGTCGTCAACGTGCCCTCGGTGCCGGCCAGGAACGTCGCGACGTCGAAGCCGCGCTCCGGGAGCAGGTGCTCGAGGCTGTAGCCCGAGACCTGACGGCCGAATGTGCCGAACTCAGTCCGTACGATGCCGAGCCCCTCCCCCACGACGTCACGCAACCGGTCGAGGGTCGGCGACGCGGTGGCACCGCCGGCGGTCAGAGTCAGCTCCTCCCCCGCGATCGTCACGACGTCGAGGCCGATGACGTTGTCGGCCGTACGCCCGTAGGCCAGTGCCCGTGAGCCGCAGGCGTTGTTGCCGATCATGCCGCCGACCGTGCACCGGGTGTGGGTCGACGGATCCGGTCCGTACCGCAGGCCCAGCGGCGTCGCCGCCCGCTGCAGGACGGCGTGCACCGTGCCGGGATCGACGCGCGCCGTACGCGCTTCGACGTCGATGTCATGGACCTTGTCGAGGTGGCGGGAGAAGTCGAGCACGACGCCCGTACCCACCGCATTGCCGGCGATCGAGGTGCCGGCACCGCGGGACGTCAGCGGTGTGCCGGTCGCCCCGCAGGCCGCCACGGTGGCGAGCACTTCCTCGACGTGGCGAGGTCGCACGACCACGTGTGGAACGACGCGGTAGAGCGAGGCGTCCGTGCTGTAGAGCGCCCGCGCAAGGGACGAGTCGTCGACGTCAGCCACGCCCAGCCTCTGCAGCTCAGCGACAATCTCGGACGTCATGACTTCACCATGGGTCGGGCGAAGCCCGACAGCCGGGCGGCGGTGAGCGCCAGCGAGCCGACGAGTGAGCGGGAGGCACGAGCGCGTCCCGGGTTCACCATGTTCGGCCGTAGGCCGACAGCCGTGCGCGGTGAGCGCCAGCGAGCCGTGGAGTGAGCGTGAGGTACGAACGCATCCGGCTACCAGAGCTCGATCGACTGGTCGAGGATCCCGGTGACGTCCTCGGCGGTGACCTCGCGCGGTGCCGTCGCCAGCAGCCTCTGCTGCTTCATGGTGCCGTCGACCAGGGAGTCGATGTCACCGCTGTCGAAACCGACCGCGCCGATGCCGGCGGGGATGCCGACCTCGCGCATCAACGCCGTGAGCACCTGTGGCAGGAACTCCGCCGCGTCGTCCGGACGGGTCGCTCCCGGTGCCAGCAGCTCGGCAGCGCGTACGTGCCGGTCGGGGTTCGCCTCGAACGTGAATCGGAACGCCGCCGGAGCGGTCAGTGACACCGCCATCCCGTGCGGCACCATCGCGTGGTCACTGTCGTAACCGGCGGGGTGGAAGTCGCGGACCTGGCCGGCGATCGGATAGGCGTTGGCGTGCGGGATGTGCACTCCGGCGTTGCCGAAGCCCATACCGGCGAAGGTCGCCGCCAGCGCCATCTGCGTACGAGACTCGAGGTCGCCGCCCTCGTGGACGGCCGGCACGAACGAGGTCGCCATCAATGACAGCGCCTTCTCCGACCACATGTCCGCTATGGGATTGGCACCGCAGTACGGCACCCGCTCATTGGCCTGCTTGTGCTCATACGACTGGTAGGGGCGAGCCGTGTAGCTCTCGAGCGCGTGGCACAGGATGTCGAGACCCGCCGCGGCCGTCACGCCGGCGGGCTGGCTCAGGGTCAGCTCGGGGTCCACGACGGCAAGGGTGGGACGCAGCCGGGGGTGGGAGATACCGGTCTTGACGTGCTGGCTCACCACGTCGAGGACGCAGATCGTGGTGCTCTCGCTGCCGGTCCCGGTCGTGGTCGGCACCGCGATCAACGGCAGCAACGGCTTGGTCGGCGCCATCGCCTTGCCGACCGGGGCGTTGACGTAGTCCATCAGCTCACCGCCGTTGGTGGTCAGCAGGTTGACCGCTTTGGCGGTGTCGATGCTGCTGCCGCCACCGACCGCGACGATGGCGTCGAACGGACCCTCCGAGCGGGCGAAGTCGATCGCCTCGATCAGGCTGCCGTCGGTCGGCTCGACCCGGGAGTGCGCAAACACGACGGTCTCGAGGCCGGCCGCCCGCAGGGAGTCGGCGATCTCGGCGGGGGCGCCGGTGGCCGCCACGCCAGGGTCGGTGACGACCAGGACGCGCTTCGCGGCGTACTGGGCGAGGTCGTGGCTGAGCTCGTGACGTGCACCGATGCCGAACTTGAGCCCCGGCGCGCCGTACGTGAACACGGTCTCAGGACGATCCGGGTGAAACGTCGTCATGCGGCCTCCTGGTTCGATGACCCGAGAATACGGCGTGCTCTGCCGCCACCTCTGCGGTGGGACCGGTGTTCTACGCTGGAACTTCGACAGGCGAAGGGGCACGATGAGCAAACGGACGACGGTGACGCTCCTGGCGTGCGCCATTGCGGTTGCGCTCTCCGCCTGCAGCAGCGGCAACGGCGCCACGATCGACGACCCCACCGCCACGCCCACCACGCCGAAGCCGGCCAACGTCTCCGAGCACGAGTCCGGTCCGGAGAGCCCCATCACGTACGGTTTCGAGGTCCCTCGCGGCGCCACCCAGCTGGGCCCGCTCGTACGTTTCCGGAGCCCCCGGCTGATCGCCGCCTACCAGCCCGAGCTCAACGCCGCGATCGCCCAGAAGGCTGCGGAGGACAAGGCCAAGGCCGAGAAGGCCGAGCGGGATGGCACGCCGATCACGCCGAGCCTTCCCACCCCCGACGCCCGCCCCAGCGATGACACGTTCAAGCTGATCGACAAGGCTCCGAAGCCCGACACGACGATCTCGGTCATGCGCATCGACGGAAAGCCCGCCGACGTCGTACGCCGGATGCTCGCCCAGATATCCGCGGCGCTGCCCGAAAACGGCGTCACCACCGACGATCTGTCGAAGTACTGCACCTCCGAGGACGATCGCGTGACGGGGTGCCGCCTGGCGACCCGCGGCTTGACCCTCGACGAGCGCGACATCCGGGTCACGATGACCGTCGACCCAGGCAACCTCGCGACCCGCACGGCCCCGCCATCGGCCAAGCTACGGCCGGTCATGACCCTGACGGTCGAGTACGTCGGTGAGCCCCGCAAGGGTCAGCTGACGCGTGAGTCCAACACGCTCAAGGACGTGCCCTCGATTTCCGGCCAAGACAAGTCCGGGTTGATCTGGCCCAAAATGGACCTCGACGCTCCACGCACAACGAAGCTCGTGAACGG
>JAWWPE010000297.1:0-4897 GCA_033850895.1 Nocardioidaceae bacterium
ATGAGGCGTTGCTCGTCGACGCCTACCGCGCGATTTCTTCATGACCGCAGATCGCCGCGCGCGGCTGGTGGCTGCGCTTGGTGAGCGGGGTCTCGACGGCGCCATCGTCACGACGCTGGTGAACGTCCGATATCTGACCGGCTTCACCGGCTCGAACGGGGCGTTGCTCGTACCGCGCGAGGGCGCAGCGGTCTTCTTCACCGACGGGCGCTATCGCGACCAGGCCGGCGAAGAGCTGCCGGACGTCGAGCACGTGATCGGCCGCGATCTGATGGCCGCGATCGCTGATCGCGTCCACGAGGGCGTATGGGGTGTCGAGACGCATGCGCTGAGCGTCGACGACCACGCCCGGCTGGCCGAGCTGGTGTCCGGCGCCTCGCTGGTGACGCTCGATCGCGCGGTCGAAGAGCTTCGCGTCGTCAAGGACGAGGTGGAGATCGGCCACCTCCGGTCGGCGTGTGAGATCTCGACGTTCGCGCTCGCCGGGCTCCTCGAAGGCCCACTGGTCGGACGTACGGAGCGCGAGGTGGCCCGTGACCTCGAGAATCGGATGTTCGACCTCGGTGCCGAGGCGATCGCGTTCGAGACGATCCTGGCCGCCGGCGAGAACTCCGCGATCCCGCACCACAGCCCCACCGATCGCATGCTGCAGTCCGGCGATTTGATGAAGGCCGACTTCGGCGCCCGGGTCGCCGGCTATCACGCCGACTGCACGCGTACGGTCGTGCTCGGCCGAGCCGATGACTGGCAGCGCGAGGTCTATGCCGCAGTCAAGGAGTCCCAGGCAGCGGGGCTCGACCTGTTGCGCGACGGCGCTCCGATCGCCGATTCGGACGTCGCCGCGAGGGCATCCCTGGAGGCTTCCGGATGGCTCGAGGCGTTCACGACGGGGCTCGGGCACGGGGTCGGACTCGAGATCCACGAGGACCCGTTCATCGCCGCTCGAAACACCGGTAAACTGGTCAGTCGCACCGTCCTCACGATGGAGCCGGGCATCTACGTCCCGGGTCGTGGGGGAGTGCGAATCGAAGACACCGCCATCGTGACCTCGGGAGCCCCCGAGGTACTCACCACGATGACCAAAGACCTCATGGAGATCGGCTGATGGCCACCACGAACGACATCAAGAACGGCATGGTCCTCGACCTCGACGGCCAGCTGTGGTCCGTCGTCTGGTTCCAGCACCACAAGCCGGGCAAGGGCGGGGCGATGGTCAAGACCACGCTCAAGAACGTCATGAGCGGCAAGACGGTCGACAAGACGTTCAACGCCGGGCTCAAGATCGAGACCGCCAGCGTCGACAAGCGCGACTTCCAGTACCTCTACCACGATGGCGACTCGTACGTCTTCATGGACAAGACGACCTACGACCAGATCAACATCCCCGAGGCCACCGTCGGCGATGCCAAGGACTACATGCTCGACAACCAGGACGCGATGGTCGCGATGCACGAAGGCGTGCCGCTCTACATCGAGCTGCCGGCCTCCGTCGAGCTGCTCGTCGAGTACACCGAACCGGGCCTGCAGGGCGATCGCTCGAGCGGTGGCACCAAGCCCGCCCGCCTCGAGACCGGCAAGGAGATCCAGGTCCCGCTGTTCATCGTCAACGGCGAGAAGATCAAGGTCGACACCCGCGACGGCAGCTATCTCGGTCGCGTGCAGGGCTGATGGCCGCTCGTACCAAGTCCCGCAAGCGCGCCCTCGACATCCTGTTTGAGTCCGAGGCGCAGTCGCTCGCCCCGGGCGGCACCCTCGCTGACCGTCGCGACTCCGCGGACTATCCGGTCAACGACTACGCGGTCTTCCTGATCGAGGGCGTCGTCGAGCACCGCGATCGCCTAGACGAGATCATCACCGAGAACGCGGTGGGTTGGACGCTCGACCGTATGCCCGCCGTCGACCGCAACCTGCTGCGCATCGGCGCGTACGAGATCCTCTACGTCGACGACGTGCCGGACGCGGTGGCGGTCAGCGAAGCCGTCGCCCTGGCCGGCGACCTCTCCACCGATGAGTCGCCGTCCTTCGTCAACGGCCTGCTCAGCAAGATCGTGGAGCTCAAGCCCTCGCTGGCCGTCTGACCGCCACAGGGCCGGATCAGGACGTCAACAGCGCGGCGACGAGGGTCTCCGCGAGCCAGCTGCGCACCTGGGCGGCGTCGAGACCATGGACAGTCGTCATCAGCGTGTAGACCTCCGTGCTCCCGATCGCCCACGCGGTCTCAGTGGTCTGCTCGTATGAGTGGCGCAGCCCGTCGCGTGGCAGGGTTCGCATGGCCACGTCGAAGGTCTGCAGCCTGAGCAGGTGCGCATTGCGCCAGTAGGTTGCCGCCGTGTCATCGACCGCCGCAGCCTCCCGGCTGGCCCGCTGGATCGGCGCCAGACGCTCCTGGATGTCGCAGATCATCCCGGCAAAGATCCGGACCTTCGCGACAGGATCGGACTCGGCCATCATGGTGGCGAACGACGGACGATCCTGGACAAGAACGTGATCGGTGTCCCCTGCAACGGCCACGTCGACCACGTGATGCAACAGCTCGGCCTTGCTGCCGCCGGCCTTGTAGACCGACTGCAGGGCGACTCCTGCCTCCTTGGCGATCTCACCGACCGTGGTGGCGGTGTAGCCCTTCTCGATAAAGAGCCTGGTCGCGGCCTCCACGACCTTCACCCGAGTTTCCCCGCGCTCGGACTCCGCGCGTTCGCGGCGTCGGGTGGCGTCGTAAGCACGTTTGGAAATGGGGGTTGACACCGGAGCCTCCGATTAGATTAGAGTGACGCTATTCGCAGAATGTCATTCTATCCTAACCCGGAGGCAATCGTGGACCCGATCGACGCGCTGGAGCGCAGCTGGCAGGACGGAGCGAGCATCGTCGCTCGCGTCACCGCCGCGGACCTGAGCAAGCCGACACCGTGCGCAGGGTGGGATGTGAAGCAGCTGCTCAACCACACCCTTGGCGAGTGCTAGATGATGACTCTGGTCAACCAGGGTGAGGCCTCGAGCAACGACCGTGGCGACCTGGTGGCCGATGGACACGACCTCAGCGAGGTCTGGGCCCAGAGCGGCAAGGCGAACGTCGCTTCCTGGCGTTCCAGCGGCCTCGGCGGTGAGCGAGCGTACTTCTACGGCACCTTCCCGGCCAGCGCCTCGGCGGCGATCAACGTCGGCGAGGTCCTGGTGCACACGTGGGACCTGGCGCGAGGGCTCGACACTGATTTCCACGTCGACCCCGACCTGGCCGCCATCGTCTACGGGCTCTACTCGTCGTTCCCTCTCGACGGGATGCGCGCCGGCGGAATGCTCGCACCAGAGATCCCCGTTCCGGTCGATGCTTTGATCTCTGACCGGATGCTCGGACTGCTCGGCCGGCAGCCATGACCTCCGCGGCGATCATGCGGGCGTCTGACGCCGAGGTCCTCTCGGCGGAGACCCACACCTTGTGGTTCCTGCTGGACTCCTCAGACACCGGCGGAGCAGTGAGCACGCATCGGGTCCTGCTTCGAGACGGTGCCGAGGGCGCCGCACCGCACCGGCATCTCACCTACGCGGAGCTCTTCTATGTCCTTTCGGGCGCGGTCGACCTGTTGGTAGGTGAGGAAGTTCTCCGAGTGATCGCGGGCGACCTCGTCGTGGTGCCGCCGGGCGTCGATCACGCCTTCGGTGCCACCGCGGGCATGGACGGCGACCTGCTGGTGGCGGTCACACCGGGACTCGAGCGCTTCGACTTCTTCCGAGCGGTCCACAAGGTGATCACCGGCGAGGCTGATTCGTCGATCCTGTCGGGGTCCGAAGCGGAGTACGACATCCACCCGGCGGGCGCGCCCGCCCTCGAGGCGTGGCGACTGAGTCGTCCGCACACCCACCATTGAGACGAGGACACCATGACCGCGAACAGCACTCCCACCGTTGAGCACAAGACGATGAACACCGTCGTCCACGCTGCCTTCAGACGCGATCTCGGTCGGTTCGACCGCGCGCTCGCCACCTTTCGGCCGGACTCGCAGCCGCGGGCCGACCAGCTGAAGCGGGCCTGGGACAACTTCGAGCAGGAGCTTCACTATCACCACACCTATGAGGAGACCATCTTCTGGCCGGCGCTTGAAGAGGTCGGCGCGGATCTGACGCTCGTCCAGCATCTCGACGACGAGCACGACGCGATGCGCCGGGCACTCGAGGAGGCAAGTGTCGCGATGACCAGGTTCCACTCGCGCCCCACCGGCGAGGAGGCGGCCCTGGCTCGTCAGGCGGTCGCCCACCTGAGCGACGTACTGCTCAACCACCTCGCCCACGAGGAGCGGGATCTGGAGCCGATCTCGGCCAAGTACCACAACTCGAAGCCGATGAAGGATGCGGTCAAGAAGGTGCAGAAGGCGCACAAGGGCCGGATGGGCAACTTCTTCGCGTGGCTCCAGGACGGCGCGACGGCCAACGACAAGGCCGGCCTGCGCAAGGAGGTGCCGGCCCCGGTGGTGTTCGTGATCACGACGGTGGCCGGCCGCCACTACCGGCGCGACATCGCCTCGGTGTGGAGCTGATCCGGTCAGGGCTGGGTCGCGGAGCGGGACTCCGGCACCGCGTACCAAAGCGTTCGCTTCGTCCAGTTCGCCGGGCCGAGCCGCTTGCCCGAGCAGGCAATGATCACCAGCTGCGGCGGGCCACCGGGTTTGTACAGCGCCGGTATGAGCGTTCCGGTCGGCACCTCGACGCGCTTGGTGACTCGATAGCAGAGCACGGCGCCGGCATTGCGTACGACGATGCGGCCGCCTTTGTCGAGACCCTTGAGCAGCTGGTTGCCGAGCGCGGTGCCGTCGGGCCAGGTGTGGACGTTGAGCAGGACGTTGCCCGTCGATGCGCCGGGCTTGGCGCCCGGCGGGCGGTCCCAGGCAACCTCACGTTTGCCGGC
>JAWWPE010000360.1:0-3038 GCA_033850895.1 Nocardioidaceae bacterium
CGACGGGACCCGCACCCGGTGCCGGGCGGGTGGCTGACCCGGCTCGACCGGCGTGCCGGACGCCATGGCACCGGCGAGGTGGGCCGAAGCGGCGATCAGGGCATGGAGCTCGTGCCGCCCGAAGATCGTGCTGCCGCCCTCGTAGTTCTGGAACTCGTACTCCTCCGGCGTCGTCACGTAGTGACCGAAGCCGTTGGCATAGCCCTGGCAGAGCACGTGATTGAGATCCGTGCCGAGCACCTCGGCGACCCGCCGGCGGATGCGCAGCCCGGACACGATGGTGACCTCGAACGGCAGGCAGACGAGGTACAGGCTGCCGATCCGGACCAGCTGAAGCGGGAACCGTTCCTGCGACCAGCCCAAGAGGCCGACGGGAATGGCCAGGTCCTTGGGTGACTGCACCTCGGCGAGGTCGGGGGAGCGGCGGTAGAGGCGGCGGCTGATCCGCTCGAAGAACGGATTGTTGTGACCCTCGTCGAACAGCGGCGAGCCAGGTCCGTCGGTCAGCTTCCCGGCAGCGAAGCTGGCGCCGAGGATGCCCGGACCGGTCCGGCCCGCCTCAGTGACCTGCCGGGCCATGTCGACGTAGACCAGGCGAGCATCGACCAGTGGCTCGAGACGTTCGCCGTCCGCCGCCGCGAGGGCCTTCGCCGCCGCGAGCTGCCGTTCGCCGATGATCCGGGTGTTCTCGCGCTCATCAGAGGTCGGTCCGGTGCCCGGCTTGAGGCCGAGATTGGGGGAGATGTCGCCGGCATTGGTCTGCGCGAACGCCGTGACCAGCTCGGCATCGACCGTTCGCGGCTTGCCGCCCTCGCTCTCCCAGGAGTACGCGGCCCAACCCTTGTTGTCCGAGCTGATCAGCCGATTCTTGTTGGTCATCGACGTGTTGTGAACTGGGAACCAGTTGATCGCGCCGGCCAGCGCGCCGTCGCGTTCGATCCGCAGCAGGGTCGTCAGGGTGTCGACGGAGCCGGGGAAGTGGGCGCGGTCCTCGGCCGGATCGAGGTCGAAGGCCGCTTGGCTGCGGTTGGCGCTGGCATTCGTGAGCTCACCGCGGTTCAGCACGAGGGTCGATGGCGCCAGGTCGTCGACGGCCCGGGTGATGGCCTCCACCACGCCCGCGACGATGCGTTCGTACGTCCGCCGGTGGAAGCCGGCGGTGGTGATGTTGTACAGGATGTGCTGGCCGTGCCCGCCCGGTCCGCAGTGGGTATGTGTCGCGGTCAGTACGACATTGCGGTCGGTGTAGCGGTCGCCGTACAACGCCGAGAGCCGCTCGAGGATCCCGGCGGTGGTCGCCTGGAAGAACATCGCGATGTCGGCGACAACCAGCACGACGCGTCGCTCACCGTCGTCGAATGCGAACGCGCGGGCGTACTGCCGGGTGAGGATGCCGTTGGTCTGCTGCTCGGGCATCCCGTAGCCCATCATCCCGGTGCCCCACGGCTCCCCGGTGATGTCGGCAACCCCACGGCCGACGCTGAACGAATCGACGGATGCGGGCATGCCGGCAACCGTATCGGTCGCCCGGAGATGGCACAGCCGTGAGAGCATCACTCGGTGACGACACCCCCTGACGTCCTCGACGCCGCCGATCCGCTCGCGCAGTTTCGCGACAGGTTCGTGATCGATGAGGATCTGGTCGCCTACCTCGATGGCAATTCGCTTGGCCGATTGCCTCGAGCGACCGCAGAACGACTGGCTGCGTTCGTGACCGAGGAGTGGGGCGGCCGACTGATCCGCGGGTGGGACGCCGGCTGGGTGGACCTGCCGGTCACCGTGGGTGACGAGCTGGGAGCCGCTTTGCTGGGTGCGGCCAGCGGGCAGACCGTGATCGCCGACTCCACGTCGGTCAACATCTTCAAGCTGTTGCACGCGGCGGCATCGATCCGGCCGGACCGCGACGAGATCGTCATCGACGCGACGAACTTCCCGACCGACCGCTATCTCGTCGAGTCGGTCGCCGCGGCCCGGGGACTCGACGTGAAATGGCTGGAACCCGATCTGGTCGAAAACATCACCCCTGCGGTGCTGGCCCCCGCACTGAGCGAACGTACGGCTGTCGTCGTGCTCAGTCAGATCGACTACCGCTCGGGGACCCTGCTCGACCTGCCCGGGTTGACGGCACAGATCCACGAGGCCGGCGCCGTCGTCGTCTGGGACCTGTGCCATTCGGCCGGGGTCGTGCCGATCGCGCTCGATGCGACTGAGGTCGACTTCGCGGTCGGCTGCACGTACAAGTACCTCAACGCGGGCCCAGGTGCGCCGGCGTTCATGTACGTCGCCGAGCGACACCTCGACGCGGTGACCCAGCCGATCACCGGGTGGTGGAGCGCCGCGGACCTGTTCGCGATGGCGGGGGAGTACGCCGCATCGCCGACGATCCGAAGGATGCTCAGCGGCACCCCCAACATCGGCGGCATCCTGGCCGTGCAGGAAGGCGTACGCCTGATCGCCGAGGCCGGCATCGAGCGCATCCGGGAGAAGTCGGTGGCCCTCATGGCGTACGCCGTCGAGCTGCTCGACCAGGCCGGGCTCGAGCTCGTGACGCCGCGGGAGCCGGAGCTCCGCGGGAGCCACGTGACCGTGCGGCGCCAGGATGCCCGCGACATCACCGCGCAGCTCATCGCCCGCGGCGTGATCCCTGACTTCCGGGAACCGGACCTGATCCGCTTGGGGCTCTCACCCCTGACGACTTCGTACGCCGAAGTCGCCGCCGGCGTGGCGATCCTGGTGGAGCTCGCAGGCTGACTCAGACCGGCGCGCGGTCCGCGATCTCCTTCTTGTACTTCCCGCGGCCGATCAGCTTGTAGAGGACCCGCGCCGGCGGGGGGACCCGGGTCATGAACTCCTTGCGTTCAGCCGGTGTCTGGTCCTCGAGGATGTAGCCGAGCTGCACGAGAAGCCGATTCTTCGAGAGCGCAGCCATCCCCGCCTCGCCGACCTCGTTCCACTCCGCCGCCGTCATCGAGGTCTCGGCAACCGGCAGGATCTCGTCCTCTTCCTGGCCGAGGTGGGCGTCCAGGGTGCTGCTGATC
>JAWWPE010000378.1:0-3838 GCA_033850895.1 Nocardioidaceae bacterium
TCGACATCACCCTTGACGCCGCACTCGAAACAGCCTGACCACCAGCACGTATGACCGCAGCCCGCCGGCCTTTGTCGGCGGGCTGCGGCATGCTGACGGCGTGAAGCCAACCGTTCCTGGCCGCGCACATGCCCAGGGCCTCGACGCCCCGCGCTTCACCAGCGCGGTCGAGGTCGTACGCCATCTCGGTTGCGTGCAGTCGCAGCTGCACGACATGGCGTTGTGGGCCGTGGCGCGGCGCGCTCGCGCGCTGACCATGGCCGACCTCCAGGCCGCGTTCCGTCGTGGAGACTTCCTGCGCACGCACATCCTGCGACCCACCTGGCACTACGTCGATCCCACTGACATCCATTGGCTGATGGCGTTGACCGCACCACGGATCCGGCAGCTGATGAGCTCGAGCTGGACCAGCATGGGACTCACACCGCAGCTGATCGAGCGCGGCAGCCAGGTGATCGTCGACACGCTGAGCGACAGCGAGCCCCGCACCCGTGCCGAGCTGGCGGCGAGCCTCGACGCCGCCGCACTCCAGGCGGCGGGCAACCACCTCGTGCATCAGCTCATGAATGCCGAGATCAGCCTGCTCGTCGTCAACGGTCCGATGCGCGGCAAGCAGCACACGTACGTCCTGCTCGACTCCGTGGTCGAGACCCCGCCGGAACAACCACGCGATGAGCTGATGGCACTGGCGGCGCGACGGTATGCACACGGCCACGGCCCGTTCCGTGACAAGGACCTCGCGTGGTGGACCAGCCTCACCCTCACCGAGAGCCGTCGGGCGATCGAGCTCGGCGGGCTTCGACCGCTCGACCTCGACGGACAGTCCTATTGGACGCACGACGATCCCGTCAGTGCCGAGCTTCCGCCGGTGATGCTGCTGTCGAACTTCGACGAATACATTTCGTATGCCCGCGACCCCCAGGACTACGCCCGCGTCGATGTCTCGGTGAGCGATTTGATGCGGGGCAGCGGATTGCTCGCCCTCGACGGACAGCTGGCCGGATCCTGGACCCGAAACATCAGGGCCGGCGCGGTCGACATCCAGGTGCGATCGGCACCTCGGATCACGGCCGACATACGCGCCGGTCTCGACCTCGAAGCGCGCGCGTACGGCGAGTTCCTCGGGCTCGAACCCCGCCTGCAGATCCGCACCTGACCGGACTCGGAAAACCTGCGCGAAATGGGCGAAAAGTGACCCACATCACCGCGGGTCGTGTCACGGTGAAGAAGGCGCGTCCATCGGGTCGCACCTGCCTGCGATCGGCTTCGTCCGCGCGTTAGGCTGTTGAGGGAAGTTTCACACGTAATCCAGCACCTAATCGGAAGAGGCGATCGAGGCCGTGGCCGAGTCCTCACAAGACCACTCAACCCCTGATTTCGGCACGAATCAGTGGCTCGTCGAGGAAATGTACGAACGATTTCAGGAGGATCCGTCCTCCGTGGACGCCAGTTGGGTGACGTTCTTCAAGAACGGCGCCCCCGCGGCCACCAACGGCACCGCGCCGGTCAACGGCGCTGCGACCGCGACGGCGGCGACACCGGCATCGACGCCGACACCGCCCGCCGAGGTCACCACTGCTCCGGCGCAGGCACAGCACGCCGCTCCGGCCCATGTCGAGCCTGCTGCCCCCGCCGCTCCGGCGAAGGACGTCCCGTCCACGCCCACGGCCAAGGCCGCGCCGGTGGAGACGCCGTCAGTCGGCACGCCAACCACTTCGGAGACCAAGGCCGATGCGAAGACCGACGCCGCCGCGAAGCCTGCGCCGGCCGGCCCCGGTGACGTCGACAAGAAGATCCTGCGCGGCGCCGCCGCCCGCACCGTCCAGAACATGGACGCCAGCCTCGCCGTCCCGACCGCGACCAGTGTCCGCGCGATGCCGGTCAAGCTGCTGTTCGACAACCGCACGGTGATCAACAACCACCTGGCACGGGCCCGTGGTGGCAAGGTGTCTTTCACCCACCTGATCGGTTGGGCGATCGTCCAGGCCATCAAGGCCATGCCGGAGATGAACACCGGCTTCGAGATCGTCGACGGCAAGCCCAACCAGCTCCAGCCCGAGCACATCAACTTCGGCCTCGCGATCGACCTGCAGAAGCCCGACGGCAGCCGTTCACTTCTGGTGCCCTCGATCAAGGCCGCCGAGACGATGGGCTTCGCCGAGTTCTGGGCCGCGTACGAAACCATGGTCAGCAAGGCGCGCAACAACAAGCTCGAGGTCACCGACTTCCAGGGCACCACGGTCAGCCTAACCAATCCCGGCGGCATCGGCACCAACCACTCGATCCCCCGGCTGATGCAGGGCCAGGGCGTCATCGTGGGTGTCGGCTCGATGGAATATCCCCCGGAGTTCCAGGGCGCCTCGGAGCACACGCTGGCGTCGATGGCGATCTCCAAGATGGTCACGCTGACGTCGACCTATGACCACCGCGTCATCCAGGGCGCCCAGTCAGGCGAGTTCCTCAAGCGCGTCCACGGACTCCTGCTGGGCGAGGACGGCTTCTACGACGACCTGTTCCGCGCCCTCAAGATCCCCTACGAGCCGATCCGCTGGGCCCAGGACATCGCGGTCAGCCACGACGACGAGGTCCACAAGCAGGCCCGCGTCCTCGAGCTGATCCACGCGTTCCGGGTGCGCGGCCACCTGATGGCCGACACCAATCCGCTCGACAACGAGCCGCGGTCGCATCCCGACCTCGACACCGCTTCGCACGGCCTGACGTTGTGGGACCTCGATCGCGAGTTCGCCACCGGCTCGTTCAAGACCGAGAAGCGCTTCATGAAGCTGCGCGAGATCCTCGGCATCCTGCGCGACTCGTACGCCCGCACGATCGGGCTCGAGTACATGCACATACAGGACCCCGACGAACGTCGCTGGTTCCAGGAGCGCATCGAGCGCCCGCACACCAAGCCACCTCGTGAGGAGCAGCTGCGCATCCTGCAGAAGCTCAACCAGGCCGAGGCCTTCGAGACCTTCCTGCAGACCAAGTTCGTCGGCCAGAAGCGCTTCAGCCTCGAGGGTGGCGAGACCACGGTCCCGGTGCTCGACGAGATCTGTGAGGCCGCCGCCGCCGACAAGCTCGACGAGGTCTGCATCGGCATGGCACACCGCGGGCGCCTCAACGTCCTGGTCAACATCGCCGGCAAGCACGCCAGCTCGGTGTTCCGCGAGTTCGAGGGCAACATCGATCCGCGCACGGTCCAGGGGTCCGGCGACGTCAAGTACCACCTCGGCGTCGAGGGCGAGTTCACCTCTGGCACCGGCGACAAGATCAAGGTCTCGGTCGCGGCCAACCCCTCACACCTCGAGGTCGTCGACCCGGTGCTCGAGGGCATCGCTCGCGCCAAGCAGGACCGGCTCAACCAGGGCGAGGCGTTCCCAGTGCTTCCCGTGCTCGTGCACGGCGACGCCGCCTTCGCCGGCCAGGGAGTCGTCGCCGAGACGCTCAACCTCTCGCTGCTCCGTGGCTACCGCACCGGCGGCACGATCCACCTGATCGTCAACAACCAGGTCGGCTTCACCACGTCGCCGTCGTCCTCGCGGTCGTCGCAGTACTGCTCCGACGTCGCCCGAATGATCCAGGCGCCCGTCTTCCACGTCAATGGCGACGACCCCGAGGCGTGCATCCGGGTCGCACACCTGGCGTACGAGTACCGCCGTACGTTCCACAAGGACATCATCATCGACCTGGTCTGCTACCGCCGTCGCGGACACAACGAGGGCGATGACCCGAGCTTCACCCAGCCGCTGATGTACGACACGATCAACGCCAAGAAGTCGGTGCGCAAGCTCTACACCGAGGCGCTGGTCGGACGCGGCGACATCACGATGGAAGAGGC
>JAWWPE010000353.1:0-3620 GCA_033850895.1 Nocardioidaceae bacterium
CAAGGCCTCGAAACCGACCAGGAAGGCCAGCGAGAAGATGCCTGCCACGACCCGTCCATGGGGTCCGGTCCACAGCTTCTCGCGGGCTGTGGCTACGTCGGTCATCTCGCTCCATCGTCGTCGGGAACACCAGTCGACAACCTCAAGTAGCCTTGAGGTCAACTCCAGGAGGGCGACATGGGCAACGCGACTACGAAGCGTCCCGAACTCACCCCGGGCGAGCTCTCGTTCCGCGCCGGAGTGGCCGTCTCGGCGCTGCACTTCTACGAGCGCGAGGGGCTGATCGAGAGTCGCCGGACCGCCGGCAACCAGCGTCGCTATCACCGCGACGTCCTACGCCGGGTCGCTTTCATCCGGGTCTCGCAGAGCCTTGGCATCTCACTGGCGCGAATCCGCGAAGCGCTCGACGGGTTGCCTGCCGACAAGGTTGCCACGAAGGCCGACTGGGCTCGGCTGTCCTCTCACTGGCGGGCCGACCTCGACGCCCGCATCGGTCAGCTCGAACGACTTCGCGACCAGCTCGACAGCTGCATCGGCTGCGGATGCCTGTCGCTGAAGAGCTGCGCGCTCTACAACCCCGACGACGAGCTGAGCCTGAACGGGCCGGGAGCGCGCCGCCTCGTGCAGGTCAGGTCGACAGGCTGACGGCGAGATTGATCGCGGTCGCCACCACGACGGTGCCGAAGACGTACGACAACAGCGCGTGCTTCAACGCGGCCGAGCGGAAGGCACTGCTCTTGAGGTCGGTGTCGGAGATCTGGAACGTCATGCCGAGTGAGAACGACACGTAGGCGAAGTCGACGTAGCGCGGCTTCTCGTCGGTGTTGAAGTCGATGCCACCCGGCGAGTCATAGAAGTACAACCTCGCGTATCGCAGCGTGTAGAGCGTATGGATCAGCAGCCAGGACAGCGCGACGCTGCCGAGCGCCATGGCCGCGAAGACTCCGGCCCGGGCATCGGACACCGAGCGAGCGTCAACCAGCAGGAGCGCGACGACCCCCAGGCTCGCCACCGTCGCCGACAGGATCAGCAGCTCGGCGACCCCTCGCACCGGGTCTTCCCGGACTGCGTGGCTGGCGGTGCGCTCCGGGTCCATCCGGCCGATGACCAGCCAGACCCAGCTGACATACACCAGCGAGGCGGCCGCCCAACCGAACACGACAGCGTGACCACCGGAGCCGTACATCGCACTGATCACCCCGGCAACGACGCCCACCACCGCCATGACGACGAGCCGCAGGACCGAGCGGTGCATCATCGGCAACGGCTGCATCAGCCGATATCGAGGGTGAAGAGGTCGTCCTCGGTCTCGCGACGGACGATGACCCGCGCCTCGCCGTCACGCACCGCCACGACGGCCGCGCGAGGGACGTGGTTGTAGTTGCTGGCAAGTGATCGGCAGTATGCCCCGGTGCCCGGCACGGCGAGCAGATCCCCGGCGCGCACGTCATCGGGCAGGAACTCGTCTTTGACCACGATGTCGCCGGACTCGCAGTGCTTGCCCACGACGCGACTCAGCACCGGCGGAGCGTCGGAAGCGCGTGAGGCCAGCGTGCACGAGTAGTCGGCGCTGTAGAGGGCCGGCCGGATGTTGTCGCTCATGCCGCCGTCGACCGAGACATAACGCCGGGAAGCCCCGCCGTCGAGGGCCACCGTCTTGGTGGTGCCGACTTCGTAGAGGGTGAATGTCGACGGGCCGGCGATCGCCCGGCCCGGCTCGATCGAGAGCCGCGGCACCGCGACCCCCATGGCCGCACACTCGTCGTCGACGATCTTGAGCATGCCCCGCGCGAGATCCTCGGGTGTCGAAGGGTCGTCCTGGGTGGTGTATGCGATGCCGAACCCACCGCCGAGGTCGAACTCCGGGAGCTCGACACCGAGCTCCTTGGCGATGTCGGCATGCAACCGCAGCACCCGGCGCGCGGCCACCTCGAAGCCGTCCGTGACGAAGATCTGCGAGCCGATGTGCGAATGCAGTCCCAACAGCTGCAGTCCCGGCTCGGCGAGCACCCGCTTCACAGCGTCGAAGGCATCGCCGCCGGTGATCGAGAAGCCGAACTTCTGGTCCTCGTGCGACGTCGAGATGTATTCGTGCGTATGCGCCTCGACCCCTGCGGTGACCCTGACGAGCACCGGCGCGATGACACCGAGCTCGGCGGTCAGGTCGCGAAGGCGCTCGATCTCCTCGATCGAGTCGATGATGATGCGTCCTACGCCGGCCTCCAGGGCCCGGCGCAGCTCGGCGACGGACTTGTTGTTGCCGTGCAGCCCGATGCGCCCGGGCGGGAACTCGGCCTTGAGCGCCACCGCGAGCTCGCCGCCGGTGCACACGTCGAGGTTGAGACCCTCCTCGGCGATCCAGCGCGCCGTCGCGACACAGAGGAAGGCCTTGCCGGCGTAGTAGACGTCGGCCTCCGGGAATGCCTCCTTGAAGCCGCGGGCCCGGCGGCGGAAGTCGTCCTCGTCGAGGATGTATGCCGGTGTGCCGAACTCGGCGGCGAGGTCGAGCGCCGACTCCCCCGCGACGGTCAACACCCCGTCGACCTTCGAGACGCCGTCGGACCACAGGTGCGGGACCAGCTCGTTGGCGTTCTCCGGCGCGCGGAGCCAGGACGGACCACGGTCTCCGGCCTGGCCGTGCAGGGCACCGGCCTCGTGGCTGCGCATCACATACGCTCCGGGGCGCTGACGCCGAGCAGACCGAGGCCGTTGGCGAGCACCTGCCGCGTGGCCGCGACGAGCATCAGCCGGGCGCGGTGGAGATCTGTGGTCTCCTCATCGCCCTTCGGCAAGACGTGGGCGACGTCGTAGAACTTGTGGAACGCCGCGGCGGTGTCTTCGAGATAGCGCGCAACCCGGTGCGGCTCACGCAGCTCGGCAGCCCTCGCCACGACGCGTGGATAGCCGGCGAGCGCGCGGAGCAGGGCGCCTTCCTGGTCGACGACGAGCAACGACGGGTCGAACGTCGACTCGTCGATCACGACACCGAGGTCGACCGCATTGCGGATGATCGACGACAGTCGCGCGTGGGCGTACTGCACGTAGTAGACCGGGTTGTCACTGTCGGCCTTCGCCCACAGGTCGAGGTCGAGGTCGATCGTGGAGTCGGTGGAGTAGCGCGCGAGGGCGTAGCGGGCAGCATCGACGCCGATCGCGTCGACGAGGTCCTCGAGGGTGACGATCGTGCCGGCGCGCTTGCTCATCCGCATCGGCTTGCCGTCCTTGACCAGGTTGACCAGCTGGCCGATCAGCAGCTCGAGGTTGACGCCGGGGGTGTCGCCGAACGCCGCGCACATCGCGAGCATCCGCGAGACATAGCCATGATGATCGGCGCCCAGCATGATCAGGCAGCGATCGAACCCGCGCTCACGCTTGTTGAGGTAATAGGCCAGGTCTCCGGAGATGTAGGCCGGCTGGCCGTCGGACTTCACGACGACCCGGTCCTTGTCGTCGCCGAAGTCTGACGTGCGGAGCCAGCGTGCGTCGTCCTTGTCGTACATCATTCCGAGCTCGTCGAGCCGGTTGATCGCGCGCTCCACGGCTCCGGATTCGTGCAGGTCGTTCTCGTGGAAATACACGTCGAAGTCGACCCCGAAGTCATGCAGGCTTGCCTTGATCTC
>JAWWPE010000096.1:0-3702 GCA_033850895.1 Nocardioidaceae bacterium
AGAACGGCGCGTTCGCGTTCGGCGGCACCGTCGTGATGCTGCCGCGGTTCGAGGCGACGGCCGCGTTGGGGCTGATGCTCAAGGAGAAGGTCACGTTCTTCGCCGGGGTGCCGACCATGTACTGGGGGCTGCTCGGTGCTCTGGATGACTCGATCGACGTCAAGGCGATCGCCGCCAACCTGCGAGTCGCCGCGGCCGGCGGGTCGGCGCTGCCCGTCGACATCCACCGGCAGTTCAAGGAGCGGTTCGGCGTCACGATCCTCGAGGGCTACGGCCTGTCGGAGACGTCGCCGGTGGCGTCGTTCTCGCCGTACGGGGAGGAGCCCCGCGTGGGATCGATCGGCATACCGATCCCCGGCGTCGAGATGAAGCTGATCAATGACGACTGGTCCGACGTGCCTGATGGCCCCGACGCCATCGGCGAGATCGCGATCAAGGGGCACAACATCATGAAGGGCTACTACGACCGTCCTGAGGCGACCACGGAGGCGATCCGCGACGGCTGGTTCCGCTCCGGGGACCTGGGCCGCAAGGACGAGGACGGCTACTACTACATCGTCGACCGGTCCAAGGACATGATCATCCGTGGTGGCTTCAACGTCTATCCACGCGAGATCGAGGAGATCCTGATGGAGCATCCCGCCGTCTCGCTGGTCGCCGTGATCGGCGTCCCGCACGAGTCGCACGGCGAGGAGATCAAGGCGTTCGTCGTCAAGAACAAGGACCACGACGACGTCACCGAAGACGATCTGGTGGCCTGGGGCAAGGAGCAGTTCGCGGCGTACAAGTACCCGCGCACGGTCGAGTTCATCGACGAGCTGCCGATGACCAGTACCGGCAAGATCCTGAAGCGCGAGCTGTCCTAGATCCGGACCGGGTGGCGACCGGGTGGTGGCGTCCGCTATCTTCGTGCACTGATTAGGTAAGCCTTACCTGACCTAGTGCTGAGGGAGTGCGTCCGTGGTTGTCGACACCGACACGTCCGAGCTGGTCACCGAGCCCGACGGCGTCGAGCGGCGACGACGCACGAAGAAGCCATCCCGCACGGTGCGCTGGCTCGTCGTGACACACCGATGGAGCCTGCTCGTGCTCGGCATCGCCTTGGTCGCGATCACCACCTCAGGCGCCGCGGTCGTGTACGAGCCGGAGTGGACCAAATGGCACAACGCCTCGGCGTTCCACTCGACGCCGAGTGAGAATCCGATCACCGAGCAGCAGGCGCTCGCCGTCGTCAAGGCTGCGCATCCGAAATTCGACGCCACCCACGTCATCTCGCGGGGCGGCATCTACGACGCCGGCGACGCCGACTATGGCCCGCAGCACTACGCCGTCGACCCCGGCACCGGCAAACTCAACGGTGCGTTCACCACCGACACCGGGTTCATGGGCGTCATGCTCAACCTGCACGAGTGCTTCCTGGCCTGCGAGGACTATCCCGGCTACGTCGCGTTGCTCAACCACGCGTTCCCGGTGCCGGACTGGCTCGGCGAGGGCGGCCAGATCACCGGCGGGGCCATCGTCCTGGCGCTGGCCGGTCTGTTGCTGCTGCTGGCTGCGGTGTCCGGGTTCATCATCTGGTTCCCGACGGTCAAGCGCTGGTCGCAATGGGCACGCGTGCGATTCGGCAAGGGTCGCTATGCCCGCGACTACGACCTGCACAACGTCATCGGCTTCGTCGCCGTCCCATTCCTGCTGATGTGGGGCTTCACCGGTGCGAGCTTCGAGCTGCCGGTGTTCAGCAACGCGTGGCATGCCGTCACGGGCACGAAGTCGGTGCCGGACAGCGCGTACGAGTTCGCGTCCGCGAAGGCGCCGAAGGGCACTCGCGACATCAGCCTCACCGAGGCGATCGCCGCCGGCAAGGCCCGGGTCGGAGGCACGCCGCGCGACGTCATGCTTCCCGACGCCAAAGATCCGAAGGGCTACTTCACGCTCTATTTCCAAGTCGGCGTCGACGGCTATGCCCACAGCAGTGCGCCCGGGGCGACCGCGGTCTACGTCGACCGGCACGACGCCAGCCGCCTCAAGGTCGCCGAGGATCCGGCGGATCGTACGGTCATCACCCGGCTCTGGGAAGGCTGGCGCTACGGACTGTTCCACTACGGATTCGGCGTCAACGCCTGGTGGCGGCTGCCGTGGTTCATCTTCGGCCTGACCCCGCTGATCCTGATGTGGACCGGCGTGTCGACCTGGCTCTACACGCTCGGGGTCAAGCGCCGACGCAAGAAGGCGCGAGCCGCCCGCGCGGAGGTCGCGGCGTGAACGCCCTCGCCGTCACATTGGTGATGTACGGACTGGTGCTCGCCGCCGTCATCGGGTGGCTTGCCCTGACGGGTCGGCCGCGGGGCCCTCGAGTCGTCGCCGCGCTGGCCCTGGTGCAGGTCGCGGCCCTGGCACTGGTGGTCGTCGACGCGGTGCGCACGATCGGCGATCTCGACGGATCTGATCTCGTCGTGCACCTGGCGTATCTCGTCACGGCAATGGTCGTCCTGCCCGTGAGCTTCGCCGTGGCCGGCGAGGACCGTACGCGCTGGGGGAACGCCGCCCTGTCGGTTGCTTGCCTGCTGCTGGCGGTCGTGATCGTCAGGGTCCAGCTGACCGGGGTGGCCGATGCCTGAGCGCTCGGCGGGTCCGGGTCGCGTGCTCGCACTGGCGTACGGGTTCTTCACCCTCGCCAGCGGTTCGCGGAGCGCCGTCCAGCTGATCTCCGACTTCGACCGGGCGCCCATCGCGTACGTGCTGTCGGGCGTCGCGGCGGTGATCTACGGGGTCAACACCGTCGTCGTGGCGCGCACCGATCACGATCGCGGCGGATGTCTCGCTGCGGGGTTGTTCGTCGTCGAGCTCGCCGGAGTGCTTGCGGTCGGCATCGCGAGCCTCGTGCGTACGGACTGGTTCCCTGACGCGTCGGTGTGGTCCGGGTTCGGCAGCGGGTACGGGTTCGTACCCCTCGCGTTGCCGGTGCTCGGTCTGCTCTGGTTGCGCAATCGAGGCGGGTCGGCAGGCAGTCCGGCCGTCGACCGGCACAATGTCCGGCATGGTGACTGACAGCGCGTCCACCGGCGTGTTCCACATCAACCCCGAGACCGGGCGCCCCAATCGCTGCCCGGACCCGCTGAACTGCAAGTTCGGCGGTAACGACTTCCACTACACCTCGGAGCACGACGCGCAGGTGGCGTGGAAGGCGCGGCAGCTCGAGCGCGGCATCATCGCGTACCGCACCGTCATGAGGGCGCACGAGAAGGAAGAAGAGGAGCGGACGCTCGACCTCCTGACCAAGAAGGCGCAGGGCGGCGCCAAGAAGGTGTCGTGGGGTGTGGTGCGCTCCCTGGCGGTCAAGAACCTGTCGAAGTACCTCGTCAACTTCGTTGGGCTGTTCTTCTCATACCTGGTCGTGTCCGGCCGCTGGCTGGGCGAGGACTGGGCGCGCCGGGTGCTGCCGGTCGTCGCGGCGGTGACGCTGGTCGGCTTCTCGATCTGGTTCGGTGTGCGGATCTATCACGGCAGCAGGCACACCGTGCACGTCGTGAAGAGAAGGCGCCGGGCGCGCAAGGCCACCAAGTCGCGCGCCCGATAGGCTGGGGGCATGCCGCGAGTGATCGTAGATGTCATGCCGAAGCCCGAGATCCTCGACCCGCAGGGCAAGGCCGTCCACGGCGCGCTGCCCCGGCTCGGCTTCAACGCCGTGACGGACGTACGCCA
>JAWWPE010000166.1:0-2556 GCA_033850895.1 Nocardioidaceae bacterium
GCGATGTAGATGAAGGCGATCAGGCCGAGGACCAGCGCGAACGTCTCGTTCATCTGGTTGCCCTTGGCCTTGACGATGACCTGGCCGACGTACGTGTTGCCGATCCACTGCAGCCCCTGCCAGAGCGACGCCGCCACGATCGCCCCGGGAAGCACCGAGCGCCACCCCGCGCGGCCGTGACTGATCAGCCGGAACACGCTGACGAAGATCACGATCGTGAGCGCGAAGCCGACGAGGCGGATGACCCATCGCAGCGTCGACTCGAGATTGGCACCGACCGCGTCCGGGTTCGCGAACACCGAGGTGGCGATCGCCAGGGCGAGGATGCCGGCTCCGCTGATGGCCAGGAAGATGATGCTGCGCACGCGCAGGATGATCGGGTTCGCCCGGCTGTTGCGCGGCACCGACCAAGCGATGTTCGCGGCGTTCTGGACCGCCTGGCCAAGACCCATGGCGCCGTAGAGGGCGACGATGGAGCCGATCAGGATCGTGGTGGTGTTGCCGCTGAGGCCCTCCGGCCGGCCGAGCTGGGTACCGATGATCGGGAACTGGCTGAGTGCTGAGTCCAACAGCCGGTCCTTGAGATGGGGGTTGTTCTTCAGGACCAGCCCCAGGATCGACGAGCCGAGCAGCAGCAGCGGGAAGATCGCGATGAATGCGTAGTAGCTGATGATCGCGGCGAGGTACGGACCCTGGTCGTCGAAGTACTTGTAGACGACCGCGATCGGCAACCCGATTATCGTGTGCGTGCGCTGGAACGCGTCAATACGCCCGATCTCCGTCATGGCAGACCGGGGTCGCAGACGATGTTCACGGCGTCAGCCTGCCACAGCGAGAACGCCGCGACCTGTCAATCAGGCGTCGACCAGCTCGCGGGTGCGGTGGCTGCCATCTCGGCGGTGGGCGAAGAACCGCACGGCGGGTGATCCCTTGCGGAGCCGACGGCGACCGCCCAGGTAGAACGGCACGATGAGCGTGGCGAAGGCCGGCAGGCACTCCAGGATGTAGCGCCGCCACAGCCGCCGGGGCTCGCGAGCCATGCGGAACACCCACTCGAGCTTGATCGAGCGGATCCAGCGGGGGGCGATCGAGCGGCCGGACGCCGTCATCATGTCGACGGCTCCGCCGACGTTGACGACCATGCCGTTGAAGCCGGTGCGCAGCAGCTCTTCACCGATGTCATCGCCGTGCGGCGGCGTGACGGCGACGAGCAGGAGGTGAACGTCCTCCTCCTTGAGCTCGCTGACCAGCTGGTCGGGCACCCACGTGGCGCGGTCGCCGTGCTCGCGGAACACCATGTGCAGGCCGCTGTCGTGGAGGCGACCGCGGAACTTGTCACCGGCACCTCTGCTCGCACCAAGCACGCCCGCGTGGACATTGCGGAACGCCCGTCCGCTCAGCATCCGCTCGAGGAACTCCGACCCGGTGACGCGTTCGACCTCTCGTCCGCGGGAACGAAGCAGGGAGACGATCGGCCAGCCATCGGCGGTGATGTAGTCCGCGCTGTCGATGGTCTCGGCGAATGAATCGGACCGGGCGGCGAGAGTCAGATGGTGAAGGTTGACCGTCTGGATTCGAGCCGTTCCCCCGCTGAGCACCAGCGCGTCCAGCTCTTCGCTGGTGGCGATGCACTTGGCGGCCATTCGGTCAATGAACGCGTCATCGATCACAGTGTTTCCCCACATGGTGGCGACCGTGGTGACGGTCGGGCTTGGCGAGACCTCGGTGTAGGTCTACGTACATGGAGAGAGAATTTGAGACAGGATATGACGCCGCTTACAACAAATTGTCGCGGAATCAGTCGAAGTCGGGCAGTTCGCGCTTCATGACCTTCCCGGTCGGATTGCGCGGCAGCTCGTCGAGGAACATCGTCTTGCCCGGCACCGCGAACCGCGCCACACGCTCCTTGGCGTACGCCTTGACGTCATCCTCAGTCAGCGTCTTGCCCTCGCGTACGACGACGTACGCCGCGAGGCTGTGGCCGAGCTTCGGGTGCGGGATCCCGGTGACCACGACGTCGGCGATGTCGGGGTGGTCGATCAGCGCGTCCTCGAGCTCGCGCGGGAAGACATTCTCACCACCGGAGATCACCATGTCGTCATCGCGGCCGGACACGAACAGCCGGCCGTTCTCGTCGAAATGGCCGAGGTCGCCGGTGCTCATCAGGCCATCGGCAAATGTCTTGGTGTTGCCGTCGGTGTAGCCACCGAATGGCATGTCGTTGCCGACATGGATGACACCGGTCTCGCCGCGGGGCACTTCCTTGCCGTCGGTGTCGAGGATCTTGACGGTTGTACGGTGCGGAGGCACGCCCGCTGTGCCCGGAGCCTCGCGCAGGTCCTTGGGGCTCGCGATCGTGACCCAGCCGGTTTCCGTCGCACCGTAGAAGTTGTAGACCGAGTCCGTGAACGTGTCCATGAACTGATTGGCGAGATCGCCGGCCAGTGCCGAGCCGCTGCTGGCGGTGATCTTCAGCGATGAGACGTCGGCCTTGTTGATGACGTCGGGATCGGCGTCGACCATGCGCTGCATCATCAGCGGCACGACGACGAGCAC
>JAWWPE010000195.1:0-3061 GCA_033850895.1 Nocardioidaceae bacterium
CCGACGTTCTCCAACACGTACTTCCGCACCTACAACCGCGACAACGTCACGCTCGAGACGACGCCGATCGCGCGCATCGAGCCCGGCGCGATCGTGACCACCGACGGCACGCGCACCGAGATCGACACGTTGGTGCTGGCCACCGGTTTCAACCTCTGGGACACCAACTTTCCGGCGTTCGAGATCATCGGCCGTGACGGCAAGGACCTCGGCAAGTTCTGGCGCGAGCAACAGTTCCAGGCGTACGAGGGAGTGGCCGTCCCCGGCTTCCCCAACTTCATCTCACTCAACAGCCCCTACTCGTACTCAGGGCTCTCGTACTTCACCACGATCGAGTCACAGATGAAGCACATGCAGCGGCTGCTGACCGAGGTGCAGAAGCGCCGCGCCGCGACGTTCGAGGTGACCGAGGAGGCCAACGCCGAGTTCCTCCACCGGATGATCTCTCGACTGGACGACTCGGTGTTCGTCAACGGCAGCTGCGCCACCTCGCGCTCGTACTACTTCAACCAGCACGGTATGGCCACGCTGCTGCGGCCGACGTCGACCGTCAACGCGTTCCGCGAGGCCGGCAAGTTCCCGCTCGAGGACTACGCGTACGCCTGAACCACCCGGAGCGGTGACCTAGGTCGAACGCGCTGGTCCGCCGTTCGACCCAGCTCACCGCCTCATGAGCGGAGGCGGGCGCCGGCGAGCGGGTTGAGCTCGGCCCGGGTCGACGGATCGATCTCGTGGCCCGCATCGCACACCAGATGGGTGTGGATCTCGGCTCCACAATCCTTGTGCTGCAGGGACACGGGCGGACCGGCCGGCCCGGCACGGTGGTGGTCGCCCCAGTCCATCAGCGCCACGAGGACAGTGCGCAGCTCCCGGCCGGCCTGGGTCAGGACGTACTCGTGCCGAGCCCGCGCACCCTCGACCTGATAGACCCTCCGCTCGACGAGGTCCTCGTCGACCAGCAGTGCCAACCGCTTGGTGAGGATGTCGCGTGCGATCCCGAGGTGATCCTGCAGCTCATCGAACCGGCGCACTCCGTTGAACAGATCACGGACGACCAGAACGGTCCACCGGTCACCCAGGATCTGGGCGGTACGCGCGATCGAGCAGGTCGACGAGTCGTAGTCGGACCATGGCATACGTCACTCCTGAGTTTGAATGTCCAACTCAGATGCTACGCTGCCGGAATCTGGATGAGAAGAGGCACACCATGACCGAGCTGACGCAGCAGACCAAGACGATCGCCTGGGTCGACCCGCGGCCCCAGGCGGCTGAGGCACTCACGATGACCGGGCTCGACTACCTCCAGGCCATGATCGACGGCAAGCTCCCTGCACCGCCCATCGCGAGCCACATCAATCTGGAGATCGTCGGCGTCAAGGTCGGCGAGGCGATCATGGCGGCAACCCCGGACGAATCGCACTACAACCCGATCGGCTCGGTGCACGGCGGCTTCGTGGCCACCCTGCTCGACTCGGTGTGCGGCTGCGCGGTGCAGTCGACGCTTCCGGCCGGCACGGCGTACACCTCGCTCGACCTGAGCGTGAACTTCCTGCGTGGTCTGACCAGCGAAACCGGCCGCGTGGTCGCCACCGGCCGGGTCACCAAGCCGGGGTCGCGTGCGGCATTCGTCGAGGCCGACATCCGCGATGCCGATGGCCGGCTGCTGGCCACCGCGACCAGCACCTGCCTGGTGTTCACTCCCTGAGAAGCCGAGCCGGCGGGGCAAGCTCTGCCCTTTCAAAACGTGAGGTTTTCCTCAGATAGCATTGACCCGTGGTCACTCTCTCCCAGCTCCAGGTCAGCTCGCTCGGCCCGAGCACCGTCGCGTCGCCGTTGGCGATGTACGTCGAAGGGCGTACGACCAACGAGTACTACGTCGGCGAAGAGGACCGCATCCTCTATGACGACACCCTCGAGCTGATCGCGTCGCGAGGTGTGCCACTCGAGGACCTGCCGACGTTCGAGGCCGGCGGCCCGCGACAGCAGATCTTCTTCGATCCGGCCGCCACCAAGGTCGGCGTCGTCACGTGCGGCGGACTCTGCCCCGGGCTCAACGACGTGATCCGGGCGATCGTGCTCGAGCTCTACACCCACTACGGCGTACGCGATGTGGTCGGCTTCCAGCACGGCTACGCCGGCCTGATCCCCGAGCTCGGCCACCAGGTCGTGACGCTGACGCCGGAGTCGGTCGCCCGCATCAACGAGCGCGGCGGCACCGTGCTCGGCACCTCGCGTGGCGCCCAGGACCCCACCGCGATCGTCGACCGCCTGGTCGAGCTCGACATCGACATCCTGATGGTCATCGGCGGGGACGGATCGATGCGCGGAGCACACAACATCTCCGTCGAGATCGAGCGGCGCGGCCTCGCGATCGGCGTCGTCGGCGTACCGAAGACGATCGACAACGACATCCCGCACATCGGCCAGAGCTTCGGCTTCTCGACGGCATTCGCCAAGGCTGCGGAGTCGATCAAGGCCGCGCGCGTCGAGGTCGAGGCGGCCGTCGGCGGGGTCGGCATCGTCCAGGTCATGGGCCGCCATGCCGGCTTCATCGCCTGCTACGCCGCGCTCGCCAACCACGACGCGGACTTCGTGCTGATCCCCGAGGTCGGGTTCTCCCTCGACGGCGACAACGGGTTGCTCGCGCTGCTCGAACGTCGGGTCGCCGACCGTGGAAGCGCCGTCATCGTCCTCGCCGAGGGCGCCGGGCAGGACCTCATACCGGCCAGTGATCGCCAGGACGCCAGCGGCAATGCCGTGCTCGGTGACATCGCCGCGTACCTCCGCGACCAGATCACGAAGCACTTCGCCAACCAGGCGGCACCGCTGACGATGCGCTACTTCAACCCGGGTTACGCGATCCGGTCGGTGCCGGCCGATGCGTCCGACTCGGTCTACTGTGCGCGTCTCGCCCAGACCGCGGTGCACGCGGCGATGTCCGGGCGTACGGACATGGTGGTCGGCCGTCGCCGGCACCGATTCGTCAACGTGCCGATCCCGTTCGTGACCGAGAGCGCCCACAACGTCTCACCCGACGGCGACCTCTGGCTCAGCGTGCTGG
>JAWWPE010000262.1:0-2774 GCA_033850895.1 Nocardioidaceae bacterium
TGGGCGACCATACCGGCGCCGACAACCGCGAGCTTCTGCTTGTCAGTCTTCATGTCTTCGACGGTAGGAACCTCAGATTTCGCAACAGGGGTCTGCGTGTTACCTCGACGGAACGGATCTCTCACGCCCGGCATCGACCGGCTGTGAGGTGTCTGGCGGATCGCTCTCCTGGAGCCAGTCGACGATGCCGCAGACGAGCGACTTGCAGCCGCCGCAACCGGTGGTCGCCAGCGTGACTCCGGCGAGCGCCTCCACGGTCGTCGCACCGCCGTCCCACGCGTGGACGAGATCGCCCTTCGTCACGCCATTGCACCGGCACACCGTCGTGGCCGCCGGCATCGTGGTCGGCGAGGCGCTCTCGACCACACCCATCGAACCACTGCCCATCAGCAGGTGCATGGGATCGCGCGGCAGCATGCCGGGTCGGTCGAACTGGGTCGAAAGATGAGCCGCCAAGTCAGGAGCACCGACGCAGGTGACACCGACCAGCGTGTCCCCACGGGCGACGAGCTCGACGAAACGGCGCTCGCGCGGATCCGACAGGGTCACGACCCGGTCGCGGTCAGCGGCGGTGGACGCCCGCTCCCCCATCGTCACGACACTGAGCCCGACGGCCTTCAGGCGCATGGCCGAGCCGGAGATCGGCGGCAGCTCGAGCTCGATGTCATACGCGATGCTGCGAGCAAGCGCCCTGGCCTGGGCCCAGCCCGGAGCGACCAGCCCGCTCACCCCGGTCGGCGTCTCGGCACAGTCACCGATCGCGGAGATGCACGGATCCTGGGTCGTACGCAGATCGTGTCCCACCACGATGCCGACATTGGTCTCCAGCCCGGCGGCGCCGGCCAGACCGGTCTCGGGTGCTGTGCCGGCGGCGAGGACGACCAACCCGGCGGGGTATGAGGTGCCGTCCGCCAGGCGTACCGCGGTGACCCGGCCGTCGGCAACGCTGACCGACCCGATCTGCGCATCACCGACGAAGTCGATGCCGAGGTCGTTTGCGGTCGCCTCGGCGACCTGTGCGACCGCCGGGTCGAGATCACGATCGAGCAGGGTCGACGCGATTGACATGATGGTGACGCTGACGCCTCGGTGCTGGAGCCCGCAGGCGAGCTCGAGGCCCAGCGGCCCGCCGCCGATCACCACCGCCCGCTCGACGTTCAGCGCCGCTGCGGAGATGTCGCGGGCGTCGTCGAGGCTCCTCAGCACATGCGCCCCACGCGGCAGTCCGTCGCGGAGACCCGGAATCGGGATGACCCGGCCACGGGCACCGGTCGCGAGCACGAGGTGGTCGTACTCGAAGTCGCCCTGTGCGGTGACGACACAGCGCCGGTCACGATCGATCTCGAGCGCCGCCACCCCGGGGCGTACCCGCACGCGTCCCTCATCGGGCGTCGGCAGGGCGAGGCCGGCCAGATCCACGCGCCCGGCGACCAGCTCGGTCAGCAGCACCCGGTTGTACGGCTCGTACGACTCCTCGCCGAGCAGGTCGACGTCGATCTCCGGGGCGATCCGACCCAGCTCGTCGACGAATCGGTTGCCGACCATGCCGGCGCCGATGACCACGATCTTCGTAGCGCTCACGATGGAACCCTCTCGATCTGGACCGCGCAGACCTTGAACTCGGGCATGCCGGAGATGGGGTCCGTCGCCGAGTTGGTGACGGCGTTGACCATGCCTTCGTCCGCGAAGTGGAACGGCACGAACACGGTGTCGGGGCGGATGTCGGGGCTGATGCGTGCCTGGGCCACCATCGAGCCGCGCTTGGACGTGATGATGATGTCGTCGACGCCCTCGACGCCGAGGCGATCAGCCAGCAACGGATGGATCTCCACGTAGGCGCGGGGCATCGAGTCGTTGAGCTTCGCCACCCGACGGGTCTGCGCGCCGGACTGGTAGTGCTGCAGGACCCGGCCGGTGACCAGGTAGATCGGCGCCTCCGGGCGTACGGCATCGGCCGGGCCGACCGGGCGTACGGCCACCATCCGGGCCTTGCCGTCCGCGGTCGGGAAGCCGTCGCGGAACAGCCGCGGGGTGCCCGGATGCGCGACGTCCGGGCACGGCCAGTAGAGCGCCTCGCCGGCATCAAGACGGTCGTAGGAGATGCCGGCGTAGTCGGCACGACCGCCCGCGCTGGCCAGCCGCAGCTCGTCGAAGACCTCGCGGGGTTCGGTCGACCACGTGCCCGGTGCCCCGAGCCGGTCGGCCAGCTCGGCGAACACCTCGAGCTCGGAACGCACGCCCATGGGCGGTTCGACCGCCTTTCGACGCCGCAGCACCCGGCCCTCGAGGTTGGTCATCGTGCCGTCCTCCTCCGCCCACTGCGTCACCGGAAGGATGTAGTCGGCGAGCAGCGCCGTCTCCGACGGGACGAAGTCACACACCACGACGAGATCGAGCGCCTCCACCCGGCGGCGTACGACCTGCGCATCGGGCGAGCTGACCAACAGGTTGCTGCCGTGCACGAACAGCGCGCGGGGGCCGCCCGGCTGGCCGAGGCTCATCAGCAGCTCGACTGCGGGAACACCCGGGCCAGGTATCACGTCAGGATCCACGCCCCACACGGCCGCGACATGTTCACGCGCAGCGGGATCCGCGATCATCCGGTAGCCGGGTAGCTGGTCCGCCTTCTGGCCGTGCTCGCGACCGCCCTGGCCGTTGCCCTGCCCGGTGATGGCGCCGTATCCGCCTCGTTCGGCGCCGACCAGGCCCAGCGCGAGGGCGAGGTTGATCACCGCGGTGACGGTGTCCGTGCCGTCCACGTGCTGCTCGGAGCC
>JAWWPE010000265.1:0-4467 GCA_033850895.1 Nocardioidaceae bacterium
GCGGCATCGGCGACGAGGCTCGGGCGCAGTGCCTTGAGCTGACCGGCGCGCTGCCCGACGCGGCGGTGGCCTGCGTGGGTGGCGGGTCCAACGCGATCGGCCTGTTCACCGCGTTCATCGACGACGCCGACGTCCGCCTGGTCGGCATCGAGGCAGGTGGCGACGGCATGGACACCGGACGCCACGCCGCGACGATCACCGGTGGCGACGTCGGGGTGCTGCACGGAGCGCGTTCGTTTCTGCTGCAGGACGACGACGGCCAGACGATTGAGTCGCACTCGATCTCGGCGGGCCTGGACTATCCGGGTGTCGGTCCTGAGCACTCCTATCTCGCCGACATCGGCCGAGCGTCGTACGTCCCGGCGACCGATGCTGCTGCGATGTCGGCGTTCGACCTGCTCTGCAAGACCGAGGGCATCATCCCCGCGATCGAGTCGTCGCACGCGTTGGCCGGAGCGCTGGAGCTCGCCAAGGAGCTCGGACCGGACGCGACGATCCTGGTCAACCTGTCGGGCCGCGGCGACAAGGACGTGCACACCGCGGCTGAATACTTCGGGCTGCTCGACGGGCCGGTCGTCCTCGAGGAGGGGGTCGAGGAATGACCGCCGTGGATGAGGTCTTCAGCCGTACGCGTGCCGAGAACCGCGCCGCGCTGGTGGGCTATCTGCCGGCCGGCTTCCCGACCAAGCAGCAGTCGATCGCCGGCATCGAGGCGATGGTCGCCGGGGGAGTCGATCTCGTCGAGGTCGGCCTGCCCTACAGCGATCCGGTCATGGACGGCCCGGTCATCCAGGCCGCAGCCGAACAGGCGCTCGCCGCCGGCGCTCGGGTCCGCGATGTCTTCGATGTCGTCGAGGCCAGTGCCGCGACCGGCGCGGCGACCGTGGTCATGACCTACTGGAACCCGATCGAGCGTTACGGCGTCGAGCGGTTCGCCGCAGACCTGGCCGCTGCCGGAGGTTCGGGCCTCATCACCCCCGATCTCACACCTGACGAGGCCGGCGAGTGGCTCGCCGCCTCTGAGAAGCACGGCCTCGATCGGGTCTTCCTGGTGGCGCCGTCGTCAACCGACGAGCGGCTGGCAATGACCGCCGAGGCGTCGAGCGGATTCATCTATGCGGCCGCCGTCATGGGGGTGACCGGGGCGCGCGAGCAGACCAGCCGGCTCGGTCCCGAGCTGGTGGGCCGACTCCGCAAGGTGACTGACAAGCCGGTCGGCGTCGGGATCGGTGTGAGCACCGGCGCACAGGCGCGTGAGGTGGCCGAGTTCGCCGATGCGGTGATCGTGGGGTCCGCCCTCGTACGCTGTCTGCTGGATGCGCCTGATGAGTCCACCGGACTCGCCGACATCCGCGCCCTGGCCAGTGACCTGCGCGCCGGTGTCGAGCGACCCGGTTCCTAAAGAGAGTGACGACGTGAACATCGCGACCTTCATCCCGAGCCCGTCCGAGGGTGTGTGGCACATCGGCCCGCTGCCCCTGCGCGCGTACGCCCTCGGCATCATCGTCGGTGCGCTGGTCGCCATCTGGATCGGCGAACGTCGCTACACCGCCCGCGGGGGCCGTCCGGGACTCATCGGCGACATGGCGATCTGGGCGGTGCCGTTCGGGATCGTCGGCGCGCGGCTCTATCACCTCGCCACCGACCCCGAGCTGTACTTCGGCAAGGACAAGCATCTTCTCGACGCAATAGAGATCTGGAAGGGCGGCCTCGGCATCTGGGGCGCGATCGCCGGTGGTGCGATCGGCGCATACATCGCCTGTCGCCGCTACGGCGTCTCGTTCTCCTCAGTCGCCGACGCGCTCGCCCCTGGGTTGCTCGTTGCCCAGGCCATCGGGCGCATCGGCAACTACTTCAACCAGGAGTTGTTCGGCAAGCCGACGACCAAGCCGTGGGGGCTGAAGATCGATGTTGCGCACCGGCCCGAGGGATACACGCAGTTCGCGACGTTTCACCCCACGTTCCTGTACGAGCTGCTGTGGAATCTCGCCGCAGCCGCGCTCATCATCCTGATCGATCGACGCGCCAAGCTCACCGGTGGCCGTACGTTCGCGCTGTACGTCATGTTCTACACGGCGGGCCGCTTCTGGATCGAGCACCTCCGCATCGACTTCGCCCACCACATCGGTCCGCTCCGGCTCAACGACTGGACGGCTCTCATCCTGTTCACCCTGGCGACGATCTATTTCGTCGCCACCCGCAAGCGCACCGTGGCGGACCCCGTGGCGGAGCCGGCGGAGCCAGTCGAGTCGGCCGACACATGAGCGCAGCCTTCCTGATCACCTCGTTCGTGATCGTCGCGACGCCGGGCACCGGCGCGCTCTACACGCTCGCTGCCGGACTCTCCAGGGGCGCGCGGGCCAGCGTCCTGGCCGCGTTCGCCTGCACCCTGGGCACCGTCCCGCACCTGATTGCGGCAATCACCGGCCTGGCGGCCGTCCTGCACGCTAGCGGTGTGGCCTTCCAGACCATCAAGTACGCCGGCGTCGGCTACCTGCTCTACATGGCGTGGGCGACCTGGCGGGACAAGGGTGCGCTGGCCGTCGAGGACGACGTGCGGGCGCCGACGTCTCGCCGCAAGGTGATCGTCTCCGGCATCACGCTCAACCTGCTCAACCCGAAGCTCACCATCTTCTTCTTCGCCTTCCTGCCGCAGTTCGTCCCGGCCGGCGAGCCGCACGCGACACTGCGAATGCTCGTGCTCAGCGGGGTCTTCATGGCGATGACATTCGTGGTGTTCGCCATGTATGGCGTGTTCGCCGCCGCCGTACGCGACAAGTTCCTCGCACGACCCCGCCTCGTGGATCGGGTCCGCAAGGCGTTCGCGACGTCGTTCGTGGCGCTCAGCGCCCGGCTGGCCGTCGAGTCGCGCTGAGTGTTGAGGCCAGCCTGACCTTCGATGCGGACGCCTTCTGACGCACGTACGGTGTGCGCATGACCCTCGACACCAACCAAACGCTGCCCGATCCCGAAGACGTCGAGCACGAGCATCCTGACGTCACTGGTGGCTGGCTCCGTCCGGCCGTCTTCGGTGCGATGGATGGACTGGTCTCCAACTTCGCGTTGATGATGGGCGTCGTCGGCGGCTCCAACACCGACACCAAGCCGGTCGTGCTCGCCGGACTGGCCGGGCTCGCCGCCGGCGCGTTCTCGATGGCGGCGGGGGAGTACACCTCGGTGGCCAGCCAGTCGGAGTTCGCCCTCGCCCAGGTCGACATCGAACGCAAGGAGATTGCCGCGAACGTCGCAGGTGAGACCGCAGAGCTCGCCGCGATGTACGTCGAGAGGGGTGTCGACGAAGATGTCGCGCGCCAGGTTGCCGAGCAGATCCACCGCGATCCCGAGCAGGCCGTACGCGTGCATGCACGCGAGGAGTTCGGGGTCGACGTCGACGATCTCGCCTCGCCCTTGCTGGCCGCAGGATCGTCGTTCGTCTCGTTCGCCATCGGGGCCTTGATCCCGTTGCTGCCCTATCTGGTCGGCATCTCGTCACCGTGGCCGGCGGTCGTCATCTCGATGTGTGCACTGTTCGCCTGTGGTGCCGTGGTCACGCACATCACCGCGAGGTCGTGGTGGTTCGGCGGAATTCGCCAGTTCCTGCTCGGTGGTGCCGCCGCAGGACTCACCTATCTCGTCGGCGAGGCGGTCGGCCGAAGCCTGGGTTGAGCGCGCATCCTGATCTCAGCACATCCCAGACGATCAGGAGCGGTTCATGTCCGACCAGAGCACCACACAGCAACACCCCGCGGTGGCCGCAGCTCAGGCCAAGCGAGCCGAGAGCGTGCAGACCCGCATCGCCGATGCGATCACCGCCTTCGCGGGCTCGATGAACTTCGTCTATCTGCACGCCGTGGTCTTCGGGGTGTGGATGCTGGTCATCGAGAAGTCACCATGGCCGACGCTGACCCTGGTGGTCTCGCTCGAGGCGATCTTCCTGTCGACGTTCGTGATGATCGGTCAGAACCGTCAAGCCGATTTCCAGCAGGCCAAGGCCGACCACGACTTCGTGGAGCAGGAGCTGGAGCTCAAGTCCAACACCGAGATCACTCGCACGATCCACACGTTGACGACCGAGCTGCACCGCCGGATCATCGACGAGCCGGACGGAACGCCGGCCAGCTGAGCCGTCGTCGGCGGACGTATGTGTAAAATCGGGAGTGCTGTCCGAGGCCAATGTCGTCCCCGGCGAGAGATTTCCGCAGTTGTGACGACGTGAGAAGGGGCCTTTCGTGCACGCCAAGCCTTTTTCAGCACTCCCCGCCGCCCAGGGTCTGTACGACCCGAGCAATGAGCACGACGCCTGTGGTGTCGCCTTCGTCGCGACGCTGACCGGCGTGCCGAGCAACGACATCGTGGCCAAGGGCCTGACCGCCCTGCGCAATCTCGACCACCGCGGAGCCGTGGGTGGCGAGCCCGACTCCGGCGACGGCGCCGGCATCCTCCTCCAGATTCCTGACGCCTTCCTGC
>JAWWPE010000275.1:0-3651 GCA_033850895.1 Nocardioidaceae bacterium
CGGACCGCCGACCCGTTATGACGAACCGCGCCTCAGCTTCTAGACCAGCGCGCAGTTTCCTCTGATCGTGCCCCTGACCTGCGGTTACACCCGGTGGAGCGCCCACATGACGGTCGCCGTCACCCTCCAGGACTCATCTGGGCAACAGCCTGCTTTCGTCGGTTGGAGACCAGCCGGGGCGTGACCGATTACTCCCGACCAGCGAGACCTGCCTGGCGTGCCTTGACGATCGCGGCGGCTCGATCCGAGACCTGCAATTTCGTGAAGATGTTCGACACATGGTTGCGCACGGTCTTCAAGCTGATCATCAGCTGGTGGGCGATGGTCGCATTGCCTTTGCCAGCCGCGATCAACTCCAGGACCTGGCGCTCCCGCTCGGTCAGCGAGGGGAAGGCCACCGAGGTCGATCCCGCACCGGTCGCGAAATGTGCGACCAGCCGCTGCGCGATCTTCGGTCCGAAGATCGCTTCTCCGGCCGCCGCCGCGCGTATGGCTCGCACGATCTCATCTTCCTCCGCATCCTTGAGGAGGTAACCCTGGGCGCCGGCCCGCATGGCGGCGAACACCGAGTCGTCGTCGTCGAACATGGTGAGCACGATCACCGCGGGGGGTGCGGGACGACCAGTGAGCCGCCGGGTGGCTTCGATCCCGTCGAGGTCCGGCATGCGCAGGTCCATGATCACCACGTCGGGCAGGAGCTCCTCTGCCATCGCCACGGCCTGCAATCCCGTCTGGGCCTCGCCCGCAACCGTGAGGCCATCGACGCCGGACAGCATGAGGCACAGGCCCCGGCGGTACGCGGGATGGTCGTCAGCGATCAGCACCCGTGTCATGTGGCGACCTCGGCCTCGCGTGGGTTCATGGCGTCGGCCAGGGGGAGCACGGCGCGTACGACCAGTCCACCCTCCGGCCGACTCGAAATGGTGCAGCTTCCACCGAGCTCGGCCGCACGCTGGTGCATCGACGTCCATCCCATCCCCTGCGCGGCGAGCTTGCCGGCGCCTCGTCCGTTGTCTGCCACGGTGACCGCGAGGGCACTGCCGAGCTCGATCGTCACCCGGCACCGCGATGCGTCGGCATGGCGCACGACGTTCGTGACCGCTTCCGAAACGATGCGAAACGCCGCCACCTCGACGGCCGCCGGCAACTGGGGCAGGGATTCCGGACCGATCACCTCGACGGTGAGATTGACCGACAGAGAGCGGACTCGTTGCCGTATTGCGTTGATCAGCCCCACCTCGTCGATGGCAGGGGGCCGGAGCCCTTCGACGAGTCGACGGATCTCGGCGACCGCCGCCTTGGCCTCGGCGCGGGCCTCGGCGAGCAGCGCGTTGCGATCGCTCTCGTTCCTGCGTGTCTCGACGGCGTTGAGCTTGAGCACGATGGCTGCGAGCGACGGGCCGATCCCGTCGTGCAGGTCGCGACGGAGACGGCGCCGTTCTTCCTCGCGGGTCGTCACCAGGCGTGACTGGGAGTGCTGCAGCTGCGCGGTGAGCCCGTCGGCATGGACCAAGACTGCAGCGTATCTCGCCAGGTCCTCAAACAGGTCGAGGTCAGCTGGCGAGAATTTCCGTCCGCTGGGCTCCTCGACGACGAGGTCACCCAGTCGCGTACCTCGGTGCACGAGGGGCGCACGTAGGACCCGGTCGCTGGTGCTCGCCGGCTGGCCCGTTTGCTCGACCCAGACGTGGTCAACCTTCAGGAGGTCGGCAACTGTGGCGGTGATCGACTCCGTAAGCTCGCGCGGATCAGTCACCTGAGCTCGGTCCGCGAGCACCCGTAGTGCTTCGTGGGGTTCTGACCGGTATCCGTACACCATTCTTTCGATCCGGCTGCGTAGCCGCGCGTAGACCGGGTGGATGGCGATCGCCAGCACACCGACGGCCAGGAAACCACCCGACGACGTGTCGCCGAACAGGCGGGTCGTCACCAGGAGCATCAGTCCGTAAACCGCGACCGCGATTGCGGTTAGAGCGGCGTACGTCAGGGTGCGACTCAGGACTACCTCGATGTCGAACAGACGCCAGCGCAGGATGCCAATGCCGAGGCCGAGCGGGATGGCCACGAGGCCCACCGCCAGCACGGGGTAGATCACCGCGTCGCTGTCGGCACCGAGCAGATAGGTGGTCCAGAGCGTCCCCATCATGAACGGAAGGCTGAGCGTCGTCAGGGTGAACCACAGCATCTGCAACCGCTCGTTGCCGGTCGACTGCCGGTGTCGACGCCGCGCTGCCACGGCCGCTCCGATCAGGCTTGCGGGCACGAAGGCGAGCGAGACGACGCCAAGGGTTCCGGCGAGGTTTTGGTCGAGAGTCGGAAGAGGCGGTTGGTGTCCGGGAAATGAGTCGACGAAGCCGGACCGATCATTTGCGGCCGCGACCATGAACACCGCGTACGCGGTGAGGAAGGCGGCGATCCAGATTCGCCAACGCCTCGACAGGGCATGACCTGTCGGGAACAGGTAGGCGATCAGCACTGGGCAGACCAGCATCAGCACCCAGCTGCCCTGGAGGAGCTGGTCCAACACCAGTTCGGTCCTCGTGCTGCCCGAGCTGCCTGGCGCGATGAGGCACACCAAGCAGGAGTGCACGGCGAGCAACCAGCCGATGCGATGGTGCGGGTGATGCCACAGGATCAGCACGGCCACGGCGCCCGTCACGACCACGACCGCGCCGATCATCGCGCTGGGCCAGCCGTCGCCGGCGTACAGCACACCGGCAAGGCCGAGTGCCGGCAGCGGCAGCGCCCATGGCCACGTGGTCTTCATCGACCCAGTCTGGCGCGGTCCTGCGCGTACGTCCCCAGTCCCGGGAAATGTTCCGGAGCGGTCTGGGACACCGGCATCATGTGGCCGGGACGGCCGTACCACCACCATGGGCGGGTCGGCGACGTCGTCGGCCAGATGAAATGGAGCCAGTCATGCAGCTGAGCAGATTCGAGAAGTTCCTGCCGTGGAGCGGTCTGATCGCCGGTCTCGCGTGGGTTGGGCAGGATGCCCTCGCCAAGATGTACTCCTCGGACAACCCGGGGCGCGGTTCGGTGAAGATCACGAACGACCACGTCGCGCTCAACACCGGCAGCATGGCCTGTCTGGTCGTGATGGGCGTGGCCCTGTTGTTCTTCGCCACCGCCGTGCGCAACCTGCTTCGCTCCGGCGAGGCGCGCGAAGCGACCTACTCCAGCGTCGCCTACGGCGCCTGGATCACCGTCGCGGCGTCCCTTGGCCAGATGGCACTCTGGGACAAGGCGTTGATGTCAGCCGCAGACGACAAGAACGCCAGCGCTGTGCAGACCCTCAGCTACGGGCAATATTTCGGCTGGCTCGCGATGGGCATCGGCATCTCTACGGCCTTCATCGCGATTGGGCTGGGCGGCGTCAGGAGCCGGGTGCTGCCCAAGTGGTTCGCCGTCACCACGGTGGTCCTTGGCGCTCTGGCACTGCTCGGTGCCTGCGGCATCCCGCCCGGCGGACTGGTGAACTACCTGCTGCTGCCGTTCTGGCTCATCGCCGCAGCGATCATCATCTCCCGCCGTCAGAATGCTTCGGCGACTCCTTCCCCGGCTCACTCTCTCGACGGGTGAGTGCCTTTCACGCGAGCTGCCGGTAGCCGCCGCGCGACAATCCGATCGGCGTTTCATCATGCGCCTGAG
>JAWWPE010000290.1:0-3702 GCA_033850895.1 Nocardioidaceae bacterium
ACGCTGACCGAACGCGAGCGCGAGGTCCTGGGGCTGATCGCGCAGGGCCGCTCCAACCTGGAGATTGCAGCCGAGCTCTTCCTGGCAGAGGCGACGGTCAAGACGCACGTCGGACGCGTGCTTGCCAAGACCGGCTCACGCGACCGGGTCCAGCTCGTCGTGCTGGGCTACGAATCGGGGCTCGTCTCACCGGGGAGCTAGACACGTACGACCCCGGTATGACGCTAACCCCCGAGGTCGCCCCTGTGGGTGGACGATCGACAGTCGCTGAATTCCTAGCGTGGAGGCAACGACTTCGCCTCACCCACCAGGAGCAGCATGGACACCACGACCGTCCACCAAGCCACGACGACGATCCCGGCAATCGCGGCCCAGACCCGCGGCCTCACGAAGGTCTACGGATCCGGCGAGATGCAGGTCCATGCCCTCGCCGGCGTCGACCTGACGATCGAGAGCGGGCGATTCACGGCCATCATGGGTCCGTCCGGATCGGGCAAGTCCACGTTGATGCACTGCCTCGCGGGTCTCGACCAGGCCACGTCCGGTGAGGTGCAGGTCGGCGACCAGATGCTCAGCTCGCTCTCGGACGGCGAGCTCACCCGATTCCGTCGCCACCACGTCGGATTCGTGTTCCAGGCATTCAACCTGCTGCCGATGCTGACTGCGAAGCAGAACATGCTCCTCCCCCTCGACCTTGCCGGCGCCGATCCCGACTGGGAGTGGTTCGACGAGCTCGTCACGGTCCTCGCGATCGGCGACCGACTCGGTCACCGACCGAGCCAGCTGTCCGGTGGCCAGCAACAACGCGTCGCGATCGCACGCGCTCTGATGAACCAGCCGCGCATCGTCTTCGCGGACGAACCCACCGGCAACCTCGACAGCCGGACCAGCGCCGAGGTGCTGGAGTTCCTCCGCCGGTCCGCGCGCGAGCTCGGGCAGACCACGGTCATGGTGACGCACGAGCCGTCTGCGGCGGCGTATGCGGATCGGGTCGTCCTGATCGCGGACGGCCGAGTCGCGGGCCACCTCGACTCGCCGACCCAGGACGGCATCCTCGACGCCCTCCGCCAGATCGGAGCCTGATCAGTGCGTACGGTCATCCTCGCTTCGATCCGGACCTACGCCCGTCGGTACGTGGCTGCACTCGTCGCAGTCATCATCGCGACGGGATTCGTCGTCGCCATCGGCGCGCTCAGCTCCGCGGCTCGCTCCGGCGCTGCTGGGGTCGTGTCGGCGCAATATCGCGGGGCTGATGTCGCGGCGTACGACCTCGGCGACGCCAAGGCATTCGCCCGAGCGGCCCGCGCGGCAGGTGGCAACCCGGACGTCACGGCGGTCGCGACCAACTGGGACGCGTACACCCAGATCACGTTCCCGGACGGGCCCACCAACACCGACATCGCCAGCATCGCGACAGCGCCGCAGCTGCGTTGGCAGAAGGCGTCGGCCGGGCGCCTTCCGACCAGGGCCGGCGAGATCGCGGTGTCGGCCAGTCGGGCGGCGAGTCATCACGTGCACCTCGGCGACCGCGTCACCCTCGACATCCAGGGTGCGACCCGGAACTACACGGTGACCGGCTTGGTGGACGACGCCGACGGACCCCTCAAGGCTGCGACCTACCTCCCCGAGTCGGAGATCTCCCGGCTGCGCGCGATCGGGTTTCCAGTCGACATCGTGATGTCGGTACGCCCCGGCCGCTCCGCCGCGGTCCGCAATCAGCTGATCGCTGCCGACCTGGGCGGTCAGGTGAAGACCGCGGCGGCGTATGAGCGCCAGCGGGAGCTCGACGCCACTCAAGGGATCGACATCTTCCAGAAGCTGATCTACGTCTTCGCGGCGATCTCCCTGTTCGTCGGCGCCCTCGTCATCGCCAACACGTTCACGATCCTGCTCGCTCAGCGGTCCCGCGACCTCGCGCTGATGCGCTGTGTCGGCGCCGTGCGCGGGCAGATCGCCCGGTCGGTCGTTGCCGAGGGGGCCGTGCTCGGGCTGATCGGGTCGCTGGTGGGCGTCGCGTTCGGCTACCTGGTCGCGCACCTCGGAGACGCCGCAGTCGCGCACTGGTCCCCCACCACCCCGATGGCGACGCCGTCGCTGGCGCTCGGTTCGGTGCTGGTCCCGGTCGTCCTCGGCATCGCCGTCACGGTCGCAGCAGCGTGGACGCCTGCTCAGCGCGCCGGCGCGCAGTCCCCGCTCGCCGCTCTGCAACCCCAGGACGCCTTTGCCGTACGGACCCGCAGCGGCGCTCTCCGACTGCTCTCGGCCGCCCTGCTCATCGCTCTCGGGACGGCCGGGCTGGTCGTCGGAGCTGCCGGATCTCTCGAAGTCGGCCTGCTGGGCGGAATGATCTCGTTCGTCGGCGTCCTGCTTGCCACACCACTGCTGGTGCCCGCAGCGATTCGTACCGTGGGACCGCTCGCACGTCGTGCGGGCCTGGCGCCGCGCCTGGCCCACGCCAACGCGCTGCGCAATCCCCGCCGTACGGCCGCGACGTCCACCGCCCTGCTCGTGGGCGTCACCCTGATCACCGCGGTGGTCGTCGGCACAGCCTCGATCTCCCACAAGGTCAACACCTCGCTCGACCTCAACCACCCAGCAGATCTCGTCCTGACCGGCCAGCACAAGGGTTCCGTGCCCGACGATGTCGTCCGCCAGGTCTCGCGGGTGTCCGGCGTCGCGGAGGCGTCAGCCGTCGTCGGTGCGCCCGGTCGCGTACGCCACCAGCGGATGACCGTCCTGGGTGTGAGCCCGGCACAGCTCCGCCTGCTGCACGGTGACACGACGCTGAAGTCCGTGGCCACCGACGAGCTGATCCTGCCGAGCGAGACCGCGGACGGCAAGGTCGTCGACGGCGATCGTGTACGCCTGCGACTCGGCGGCAAGACGCGCCAGCTGACGGTCCACTACGCCACCGGATTGGGGGGTGTGGCACTCCTGAACCGGGCCACCTACGACCAGATGGGCGCCGCTGCCACCCCGTTCGCGGTGTGGATCCGCGCCGCCGACGACGCGAACGCCGGCGACGTCACTTCCGATGTCACCGCGATCGCGCAGGCCGCTGACCTCAACGTGGGCGGAGGACTTCCCGACCGAGCCGACATCCTGAAAATCCTCAACGTGGTCCTCGCGGTGACGATCGGCCTCCTGGCGATAGCGGTGCTGATCGCGCTGATCGGGGTCGGCAACACGCTGAGCCTGTCAGTCCTCGAACGCGTGCGGGAGAACTCCCTGCTGCGCGCGCTCGGATTGGGACGATCGGGGCTGCGCGCCATGCTCGCGGCAGAGTCCCTGCTGATGGCCGGCGTGTCCGCCGTGCTCGGCATCGCCCTCGGCGCGACCTACGCGTGGTTCGGGCTTCGCACGATCTCGGTCGGGATCTTCGCCAACAACCCGACGTTGACGATGCCGTGGGGGCAGATCGCGCTGATTCTCGTCGTGGCAGCGCTGGCCGGTCTCGCTGCATGCGTGCTGCCGGCCAGACGTGCAGCACGGATCGCCCCGGCCGCCGGGCTGGTGGCAGAGTGACGCGGCCGATCAGACCGGCAGGTCGTTCGCCTTGCGGATCTCGTCGACGATGCGATTCATGATCGTGGTCATCCCGAAGTCCTTGGGCGTGAAGACGGCCGCGACACCGGCGGCCTCCATCTTGCGGGCGTCGGACTCGGGGATGATTCCGCCGACGATCAGGGGTACGTCCCCGAT
>JAWWPE010000298.1:0-4445 GCA_033850895.1 Nocardioidaceae bacterium
ACGATCGTGCTCGTCGGTGGCGGCGATCCCTACCTCGCCACCAAGCGTGCCAAGCACCGCGATCGTGCCATCCACGCGGACCTCACGACACTCGCCGCACACACCGCGAGCGCGTTGAAGAAGGACGACGTGACCTCCGTACGGCTGCGATTCGACGCCTCGCTGTTCACCGGACCGAGTGCCAGCCCGACCTGGCCGAAGGCATACGTGACCGGCAATGTCGTCACCCCGGTCAGTGCGCTGTGGGCCGATCAGGGCGTCCAGGGAGGCGTACGCGCGGCAGACCCGGCGGCCGGCGCGGCGCGGATCTTCGCCGGGCTGCTCGAGCACCGCGGCATCTCGGTGGTCGGCGACCCGGCGCCGAAGCACGTGGTCGCCTCCGATCCGACCGTGGCGGCGGTGCACAGTGCAACGGTCGGCCAGATCGTCGGCACCCTGATCCGCACCAGCGACAACCAGGCCGCCGAGGTCATGCTGCGCCACGTGGCGATCGCGGCCAACCGTCCCGCGACGTTCGATGGCGGCGCCCAAGGAGTGCTGGCTGCGCTCACGGCCGCGCGGATCGACACCTCCGGCCTGAAGCTGTACGACGGCAGCGGGCTGTCGCGCCACGATCGCGTCTCGCCCACGACGCTCGCCGAGATCCTGCACGCCGCCGCCCAGCACGGTCGTACGTCCGGTCTGGTGTCCGACCTCCCGGTCAGCGGGTTCACCGGCACCCTGGTCAAGCGCTTCGCGAACCTGCCCGGCGCCCGCGGGTTGGTCCGGGCCAAGACCGGCACATTGACGGGAGTGCATTCGCTCGCCGGATATGCCGTCGACGCCGAGGGCGAGCCGATCATCTTCGCGCTGATGTCGGACCGCACATCCAAGGTCGCCCAGGTCACGGCCGAGGCGGCGCTCGACCGTGTCGCTGCCGCGCTGGCCACCTGCTCCTGCCAGAAGTGAGCAAAGCCGAGACAGAGTGGGGCTACCGACAAGGCCGTAGATTGACTGCATGATCGATTGGAAGCTCGCGCTGTCGACGGCGACTCGGCTGTCGAAGCCCGGCCCCGACATCTCCGCGCTCGAAGTGGCAGAGGCGGTCGCCGAGCTCCGTGAGGGCGCCGCGAAGTCCGAGCAGCCCGTACGCGAGTTCAGCGACCTGCACGCCCGGTCCGCGACCGCGCCGGTGCTTGTCGTCGACCGTCGGCGCTGGATCGAGGCCAATCTCGAGACGTTCCGGGTGCTGATGGACCCGGTCATGGCCAAGCTGGTCGAGGCCAACAAGGTGCCGACCGGGATCGGCAAGGTCGTCGGCGAGAAGGTCGGTGGCGCCGAGCTCGGAGCCCTGATGTCATTCATGTCGTCAAAGGTGCTGGGCCAGTTCGACCCGTTCTGGGTGGGGCCCAACGGCGAGGCCGGCCGGCTGTTGCTGGTCGCCCCCAACATCGTCCAGGTCGAGCGTCAGCTCGGTGTCGATCCGCACGACTTCCGGCTGTGGGTGTGCCTGCACGAGGAGACCCACCGCGTGCAGTTCACCGCGGTGCCGTGGCTGAGCGAACACATGCGCACCCTGCTCGATGAGTTCATCGAGGCCACCGACCTGGACTCATCGGCGTTGTCGTCCCTGCTGGGTGACTCGCTCGGCGAGGCGGTCAAGATCCTCCGAGGTGAGTCGGACGCGTCGCTGAGCGACTTGTTCCAGAACCCTCGACAGCGCGAGATCGTCGACCAGCTGACCGGCATCATGTCGTTGCTCGAGGGCCACGCGGACGTCGTGATGGACGGAGTCGGGCCGGGCGTCATCCCGAGCGTCGCCGAGATCCGCCGCAAGTTCAACGAGCGCCGCAAGGGTGCCGGTGGCCTCGACCGGATGATCCGCCGGCTGCTGGGCCTCGACGCCAAGATGCGCCAGTACCGCGACGGCGCCGAGTTCGTACGCACCGTCATGGACAAGGTCGGCCTCGACGGATTCAACGCGGTTTGGGAGAAACCGGCCAATCTGCCGACGAAGTCGGAGATCCTCGATCCTGCCGCGTGGGTCACTCGCGTCCACGGTTGAGCTCGAGCCGACCCATGCGAGGCGCACTCGACCCGGCGGTGGCGACCGGCCGCAACCTGGTGCGCGCGACTCTGGCGGATGTCTCGCCGGGCAGCCGGATCGTCGTCGGGGTGTCCGGGGGCGCCGACTCCCTGGCGCTGGCGGCGGTGGCCGCGTTCGTCGCCCAACGTGAGGCGTACGACCTGCGGGCCGTGATCGTCGACCACCAGCTGCAAGCGCGCTCCGCGGAGGTGGCAAGTCGTGCCGAGGCGCAGCTGGCGACCCTCGGCGTGCCGGCCGAGGTCATGACGGTCGAGGTGGGCCAGAAAGGCGGGCCTGAGGCGGCGGCGCGCGCCGCCCGTTACGCCGTGCTCGAGGATCAGGGTGCCGACGCGGTGCTCCTCGCACACACCCTGGACGACCAGGCGGAGACCGTGCTGCTCGGCCTCGGCCGTGGGTCCGGGCCCCGGTCGATCGCCGGGATGTCGGCGACGTCCGGGGTCTTTCGTCGGCCGTTCCTGACCCTGCGGCGCGCCGACACCGAGCGGATCTGCCGGTTCTACGACCTGGAGTGGTGGAGCGATCCGCACAACACCGATCCGTCCTATCGGCGGTCGCGGATCCGCGCCGAGCTGCTGCCGCTGCTCGAGGACGTGCTCGGCGGCGGCGCGGCGGAGGCCCTTGCTCGTACCGCCGATCAGGTGCGGGAGGACGGGGCGTTCCTCGACTCGCTCGCCGCGGCGGTCGCCACCCCGTACGACGTGTCGACCCTGGTCGAGCTCCCGCCGGCCGTACGTTCGCGGGTGCTGCGCCGCGTGGCACTCGAGTCCGGTGCCGATCCGTCCGCGCTGGCGTCGGCGCACCTGGCTGAGCTCGACCGGTTGGTCACCGACTGGCACGGCCAGCAGCGCATCGAGCTGCCCGGCGGCGTTGCCTGCACCCGGGTCGGGGACGCGCTGACGTTCACCAGGACGCCTGTGGCAGGCTGACCACGTGGACCAGAAGCATGTCGCCAGCGACATCGAGCCCGACCAGATCCTGCTGACCGAGGAGCAGATCCTCGAGCGGCTGCGCGAGCTCGCCGCCCAGATCGAGTCCGACTACGAGGGCAAGGACATCCTCCTGGTCGGCGTCCTCAAGGGCGCCGTCATGGTGATGGCTGATCTCGCCCGAAGCCTCGACCGGCACGTTGAAATGGACTGGATGGCGATCTCCTCATACGGCTCGGGCACCAAGTCGTCTGGTGTCGTCCGCATCCTCAAGGATCTCGACACCGACATCAACGGTCGCCATGTGCTGGTCGTCGAGGACATCATCGACACCGGCCTCACGCTGTCGTGGCTGATCGCCAACCTGAGGTCACGCGGCCCGGCCTCGGTCGAGATCGCCACCCTGTTGCGCAAGCCCGAAGCCGTGACGATGGACGTCGACGTCAAGTACATCGGCTTCGACATCCCCAACGCGTTCGTCGTCGGCTACGGCCTCGACTACGACGAGAAGTACCGCAACCTGCGCTGCATCGGCACCCTCTCGCCGCACGTCTACTCCTGAGTCGACGCCTCCGGGGCCGCCTCGAGCGCGGCCCGCAGGAATCCGTCGTGGCGGTCGAGCAGGTCCCGTGCGGCCGCGAGGTCCAGACCGGTACGCAGCATCAGGATCGCCTCCTTGAGCGAGTCTTCCGCGGCGGTCAGGGTCTGCGCTGCCGTCGCACCGTCCACGCCAGTGGCCAGCATGATGGTGCGCTCCGCGCGGGCCCGCAGCTTCGCGTTGGTCGCCTGCATGTTGACCATGAGGCTGCCGTAGGTCTTGCCGAGCCGGACCATCGTCAGGGTGCTCAGCGCATTGCAGACGAACTTCTGGGCCGACCCCGCCTTGAGCCGGGTCGACCCGGTGACGAGCTCCGGGCCCACCACGACCTCGATGGGCAGATCCGCGACCCGGCACATTTCTGAGCCGGGGTTGCAGACCACCGCGATGGTCAGGGCGCCCTGCCGACGGGCGTGCTCGAGGGCCGCCACGACGTACGGCGTACGCCCGGAGGCCGACAGTCCGACGACGACGTCAACATCGCGCAGCCCGACGCCCGCGACATCGCGTACGCCCGCGACGCGATCGTCCTCAGCGTTTTCGACCGCGTGCTGAATGGCCGCTTCGCCCCCCGCGATGAGCCCGATCACCAAAGAGGGGTCGGTGCCGAATGTCGGCGGGCACTCGCTGGCGTCGAGCACTCCCATCCGTCCAGCGGTGCCGGCGCCGCAATAGATCAGCCGCCCGCCGCGTCGCATGCGTTCGACGATCGCATCGACGGCAGCGGTGATCTGCGGCGTCGCCCGCTCGAGAGCGGCCGGGACGGACGCCTCCTCCGCTGTCATGGCCTGGACGAGCCGGGCAGTGGAGTAGGTGTCGAGCTCGTGGTGCCGCG
>JAWWPE010000332.1:0-4131 GCA_033850895.1 Nocardioidaceae bacterium
CCACGGCCGCAGGCATCTACCTCTGCGCCGGTGTCGGCGATCTGTCCACCCACACTGGGGCGGCCGCCGCGGTGCAGCGCTACAACCACTCGTCGTCCTACGTCGAGCTGGTCATGAAGATCTCCGCCGCCTACGCCGCTGGCGACTACACCCAGGCACCCAACGGCTTCTCGACCGCACCGGTCCTGACCGACCAGAGCTATGACCAGACGCTCACTCCCGAGCAGCGCGCGAAGGCCAAGAAGGCTGAGCACAAGGCCAACCACAAGCCGAAGCCCGGCAAGGGTGGCGGCGGCACCGGTGGCACTGGTGGAACCGGTGGCACCGGCGGCGGTGGCGGCACAGGGGGTGGCTCCGGCGGAGGTTCGACCGGCGGCTCCGACGGCGGGCTCAGCGGTCTGGTCGGCGGCCTCGTCGGCGACGTGACCGGCGGCGGTTCGTCAGGCGGCGGCACCGGCAGCACAGGCTCCGGCGGCACGGCCACGCTGACCTGGGCGCAGGCCAAGGCGCAGTGCCTCGCGAGCGGTCTTTCCAGCCTCGACCTGGTCAAGCTCACGAAGTGCATCACCGACCTGCTGAGCTGACCGGCACAACGTTCGCAAAGAGAGAAGCGGCCCTTCTTCGGGAGGGCCGCTTCTTTCGTACGTGGTGTCAGCGACCGAGACGGGCGGCGACCTCGGCTGCCCAATAGGTGAGGATGATGTCGGCACCGGCACGACGGATCGACAGCAGCACCTCATCGATCGCCCGATCGCGATCGATCCAGCCATTGGCGGCGGCGGCTTCGACCATCGCCAGCTCGCCTGACACGTTGTAGGCGGCGACGGGCACGTCGACAGCAGCACGTACATCGGCGATCAGGTCGAGGTAGGACAACGCCGGCTTGACCATCACGATGTCGGCGCCCTCCTCGACGTCGAGCAGGGCTTCGCGTACCGCTTCACGCCCGTTGGCGGGATCCTGCTGATACGTCTTGCGGTCGCCGGTCAACCCGGAGTCGACCGCCTCACGGAACGGTCCGAAGAACGCCGACGCGTACTTCGCGGCATAGGCGAGGATCACCGTGTCGTGGTGACCGGCAGCCTCGAGCGCCGAGCGGACAGCGTCGACTTGACCATCCATCATCCCGCTCGGTCCGACGACGTGCGCGCCGGACTCGGCCTGGACCACGCCCATACGTGCGTAGATCTCGAGCGTCGCGTCGTTGTCGACCCGGCCCTCGGCGTCCAGCACGCCGCAATGACCGTGATCGGTGAACTCGTCGAGGCACAGGTCAGACATCACCAGCAGGTCGTCGCCGACTTCGGCGCGGGCGTCGCGGAGTGCGACATTGAGGATGCCGTCTGGGTCGAGCGCACCAGATCCGGTGGCGTCCTTGTGCTCGGGTACGCCGAACAGCATGACCCCGCCGAGGCCGAGGTCGGCTGCCTCCGCGTACGCCTTGCGGGCCGTCTCGCGAGTGTGCTGGACGACGCCGGGCATGCTGCTGATCGGACGAGGCTCAGCGAGCCCCTCGCCGATGAACATCGGCAGGATCAGCTGCGACGCCTGGAGATGGGTCTCCGCCACCAAACGCCTCATCGCCGGCGACGAGCGCAGGCGACGAGGGCGGTCAGCAGGGAACGACATGCCTAGGCCTTGCGCCGGGTGGACGGACGACGCTGCGACGGCTTGGTGACCGGCTCGCCAGCCTCCAGGAACGCCAGACGGCGTACGGCACCAAACTCGGCGAGCGCATCGGCCAGCACCTCGACCGAGGGCGACTCCGCGAGGACGTCGACCCGAAGGCCGTGCTCCTCGGCGGTCTTGGCCGTCGCCGGACCGATGCAGGCGATGATCGTCGACGTGTGCGGCTTGCCGGCGATGCCCACGAGATTGCGGACCGTGGACGACGAGGTGAACATCACCGCGTCGAACTTCCCGGTCTTGATCGCCTCGCGGGTCGGCGCTGGCGGCGGCGCGGCCCGGACGGTGCGGTAGGCCGTGACGTCGTCGACCTCCCAGCCGAGCTCGACCAGGCCGGCGACCAGGGTCTCGGTCGCGATGTCGGCGCGCGGCAGGAAGACCCGGTTGATGGGGTCGAGCAGGTCGTCGTACGGCGGCCACTCCTCGAGCAGGCCGCGAGCGGACTGCTCACCGGTCGGCACGAGATCGGCACGGATGCCCCAGGTCGCGATGGCCTCGGCGGTCTTGTCGCCCACCGCGGCGATCTTGAGTCCGGAGAACGCGCGGGCGTCGAGCCCGTACTCCTCGAACTTCTCACGTACGGCCTTGACGGCGTTGACGCTGGTGAACGCGATCCACTCGTAGCGACCCTCGACGAGACCGCGTACGGCCTTGTCCATCTGCTGGGGGTTGCGCGGCGGCTCGACCGAGATGGTCGGGACTTCCTCGGACAGCGCGCCGAATCCACGCAGGCGGGTCGCCAGACCGGCCGACTGCTCCTTGGTGCGGGGCACCAGGATGCGCCAGCCGTAGAGCGGCTTGGTCTCGAACCACGACAGCGCCTCGCGCATCGCGACGACCTCGCCGACGACCACGATGGCTGGCGCGGTCATGCCAGCGGCCTTCGCATCGGCAGCGACATCGGCCAGCGTGGTCACGATCGTGGTCTGCTCGGTCGTCGTGCCGACCCGGGTCATCGCGACCGGGGTGTCGGACGCGCGACCGGCGTCGATCAGCGCATGGGCGATCTCGCCGATGCGGGCGACCGCGGACAGCAGCACGAGGGTGTCCTGCCCGGCGTGCTCGGACCAGTTGATCGAGGCATCCCCGACGCTGACCACGGAGTACTCGCGGTGCGTGCGGTTGGTGAGCGGCACGCCGGCGTACGCGGGCACGGCCGACACCGAGGAGATGCCGGGCACGATCTCAAAGCCGATACCGGCCTTGCTGCACGCGGCGGCCTCCTCAGGTGCGGTGGCGTAGGTGAACGGGTCGCCGGCGATCAGGCGTACGACGTGGACGCCGGTCTTGGCGTACCTGACGACGAGGCGTGCGCGCGCGGCGTGGGTCAGCGTCTGGCCGTCCTCGCCGACACCGCCGTCGACGATCTCGGCGCCGTTGGTGACGAGCGCGGCCTGCTCGGGCAGCTCTGTGATGACGACGTCAGCCTGGGCGAGCAGCTCGGCAGCTCGCACCGTGAGGAGGCTGGCATCGCCCGGACCCGCGCCGACGAAGCTCACGTGGCCACGGATGACCTTGCGCGAGCTCGGGCTCGGTGTGGACGGTGCTTCTCGCATCGCAGTGGTGATGGTCACGGTGTTCCTTTTCTTTCTTTATCTGCCCGGGGTTGATGAGGCGAGCGACACCAGGGTGTCGGCGCCTTCGGCGAGCATCTCGGCAGCGAGACGTTCACCGACCGCGGCGGCCTCAGACGGCAGGCCGGTCGCGGACAGTCGGATGGTGGGCGAGCCGGAACGATCTCCGACCATGGCACGGAGCCACAGCTCGTCACCGTCATCGCCGGAGGCGACTTCGGCTAGGGCTCCGACAGGTGCTGAACAACCGGCCTCGAGGGTGGCGAGGAGGCTGCGCTCGGCGGTCACGGCAACTCGGGTGTCGATGTCGTCGAGTCCGTCGAGCAGGCGAATCGTCGCGTCATCATCGGCGCGGCACTCGCACGCAAGTGCGCCCTGCCCGGGGGCGGGGAGCATCTGCAGGGGATCAATCACTTCGGTGGCCTCGTCGGCGCGGCCGAGCCGGAGCAGTCCGGCGCGGGCGACGATCACTCCGTCGTACTCGCCTGAGGCGACCTTGCCGACGCGGGTGTCGACGTTGCCACGGACGGGTACGACCTCGACGCCAAGGCCGAGGGCGTTGAGCTGGGCTTCACGGCGCGTCGAACCGGTGCCGATGCGGGCGCCCTGCGGCAGCTCACCGAGGGTCAGCCCGTCGCGGGCGACGAGGCAGTCACGCGCGTCGACACGTGCCGGCATCGCGGCGATCACGAGTCGGGGATCGGGGGTCGTCGGCAGGTCCTTGAGGGAGTGCACGGCGATGTCGATGTCGCCACTGATCAGGGCATCGCGCAGCGCAGCAATGAACACACCCTGGCCGCCGAAGTCGGTCACCGCATCGGCGTTGCGATCGCCCTCGGTGGAGATTTGTACGAGGTCGACGTCCACACCG
>JAWWPE010000389.1:0-3904 GCA_033850895.1 Nocardioidaceae bacterium
GCTCGGCACCTCGGCCTCGGCCGGATCGTCGCGGAGAGTACGCAGGAAGAGCCGGGACATACGCATGCCCCGAGCCTATATGCGGGGCTGCGTCAGCCCCGGGCCGCCTTGAGTGCCGTGCGGATCATCGGCGCCTGCATCGGAAGCCGCGCGATCGTGCCGGCCTTGAACCACCCCGGCGCCTTCTCGTTGCGCAGGGCGTCGATCGTCATCTGCACGTTCGCCGGGAACACCGCGGCGAGCAGACCCGCGCTGGCCAGGCCGCCGAGACGCCGCGTGCGGGGGTGCAGCATGAGCGCGGCACAGGCGACCTCAGCAACGCCTGACACAAACACCAGCTCGCGTTTGTACGGCAGAGGCTTCGGCACGATCGCCTCGTACACCTCCGGCTTCGCGAAGTGGATGACACCGGAAACCACGAAGATCCCCGCCAACGCCTTGATGTCCCGGCTCATGGAAAGAGCGTAAGTGACGGCAGCGCGCTCGACAGGACGAGTGAGCTCGAACCCGATTGCTGGGCGTCGGTCAACGTGATCGTGACGCTCGTCGTCGACAGGTGGACGGCGTGCGGATGGCCCAGCTGGACGGTGAACGCCTTGGGCGGGCCCGACAGCGGATCCGGGTGGATCCGTACGTGCACCGTGACGGAACGCGCGCCGCGGCGAATCGTCACGGTGCGACTCATCGGGTCGAAGTCGGTGCCTGCGACGGCCGAGCCGTCCACCGAGGTCAGCCGAACGGTGCCGCGACGTTGCGATGGTCCATCGAGCTGGAGCTTGATCGGGACGAGCGTGGTGGCTTCCGTGCCCTCATCCGTCGTGATGTCCGCCGCGGACACCTTGCCGAGCGGCATCATCTGTTGCAGCGGGACGAGGCAGTAGCCCTTCTTGCGGATGTCGTGGATGATCCCTGGCACCGCCTTCAACGTCCGCGGCGAGTTGCCGACAGCATCGTGCATCAGGATCACGTTGGCGTGGTGCGGCCGCAGGCCCTTGAGTGCGCGTTTGCGGATCTTCTTGGCGCTGATACCACTCCAGTCACGGGTGTCGATCGTCCACAGCTCCTGGCGCAGGTGCCGCTTCGCCGCGATGTGCCGCACCCGCTTGCTGGTGGCACCGTACGGCGGGCGGAACAGCCCCGGAGTGCGTCCGGTCGCGTGCTGGATCGCGTGCTTGGTCAGCGTCAGCTGGCGATTGACGCTGTGGGAGCTGCGCTTGGTCAGGTCGGGGTGGTCCCACGAGTGGTCCTCGACGGCATGCCCGTCACGGACGGCCGCACGGACGATCTTGGGGTATCTCTTGACGTTGTGGCCCTGGACGAAGAACGTCACCTGGGCGTGCTTCGTGCGCAGGACCTTCAGCAGCTTCGGGGTGATGACCTTGCTGGGACCATCGTCGAAGGTCACGGCCACGCGGCCCTTCGAGCAGTGCACATCTGGCCGGATGATCGCCTCCGCTGGTGCCGAGAGACCCAGCACGAGTGCGAGCCCGAGCACGGGCGTCAGACGGCGCAGCACTCCCCGAGGATATGGGCTGGCAGAGCGCGATCAGAGCAGGATCGAGGCGAACGTCTCGGTGTGTTCGAAACCCACGCGTTCGTACGCCCGACGGGCCGCCAGATTGTGATCATTGACATACAGCGTGACGACCGGGGCGACGGTCGCGCGTACCTGCTCCACGACGGCGGCCACCGCGCCGGATGCGATGCCCTGACCGCGCAGGTCCGGCCTGACGTAGACCCCCTGCAGCTGGCAGGCGTACGACGTCGCCGCCCCGACCTCGGTCTTGAAGACGACCTCGCCGTCCTCGATGATCGCGAACGCCCAGCCCTGGGTGATCAGCTGGGCAACCCTCGCGCGGTAGCCGCTGCGGTTCCCGGCTTCCGGATCGACGCCGACCTCCTCGGTGAACATCGCGACGCAGGACGGATAGACGGTGTCGAACTCATCGATGCCGACTCGCCGGACTCGCGGGTCGGTCGCGATCGGGCTGTCATGGTCGAGCACCATGAACGGCTGGTCGAACCGTGGCGACCTGGCCGGACCCCAATGCGGCTCGAGGCGCTCCCACAACGGCAGGACGGTCGAGCGCGGACCGACGATCGATGAGGGACGTATGTTCTGGCGCAGGGCCTGCTCGGCGAAGGCGTCGATCGCCTCACCGGTGGCCTGAACCGGCACGATGTTGGCTCCGGCATGGCATGCCGAGACCAGCTCGTCGTCCTCGAAATAGCCCCAGATCTCGCCGCCGAGCCAGCGCGTCTGCAACCTGGTGGCGTCGACGCGGTTGCGCACGAACAAGTTGACCAGCGGATCGCGGTCCAGCAGCGCGTGCAACGCCGGCAGATCGCGCGACGTCAGGGGACGTACGTGGGCCGAGGTCGTGAGCACTGCACCTCCCAGGTGATGTGGCACCCAGCCTACGAGACAGCGGGGTCTGCGGCCTCTCTAGGGCGAATCCTCCGCGCAGACCTTCTTCATCTCGGCGACGTAGTCGGCGAGAGGTTCGAGCCCGGCCTTCCGGCGCCGCTGCTCGACCTGGCCCTTGTCCTTGATCGGCGTGGCCAGCCTGGGACCGTCCTCGGCACAACCCATCTGCGTGCCGTACAGCTGTGGCTTGCCATTGCCGGCCGCGACGCGATCCTCGAGGTACGCCAGGTTGCCCGGAGACGCCTGCTTGTCAGCCACGGCTCGGCGCAGGAGCTTGAGCGCCTTGGCCTGAAACGGTTTGTCGAGGTCGGAGTGCTGGGCAATTGTCCACGCAGCGTCCTCGCCGTCCTTGCCGACCAGCCCGAAGGTCGGCCAACCGTACTTGGCGATGATCTGCTTGAGGCGATCTGTGCGGTCCTGGTCGGACTCGTCCGTCGCCTTGCCGCCGGTGCGCTGCTGCTGATCTCGTGTGAACATGCCGATCAGCTCGTCATGCAAGGCCTTGTCGTAATGATGAACAGCTGGCTTGTCGGACTTGTCCGATCCGCCGCACCCCGCGGTCAGTGCAAGCAGAACCGCGGCGAGCACGATCGGCAGTCTTTTCATTCACCGGCCTCCGGCCACCAAACTACGCCGAACTCCGCTCGATTCGGCAAGGCATCCTGCAGGTCAGCTGACGGTGACTGCCGCCGAGCCGCCCTCGACGGGTTCCATGCCCTCGGCCAACCGCATGGCTTCCTCGATCAACGTCTCGACGATCTTGGACTCCGGCACAGTCTTGATGACCTCACCCTTGACGAAGATCTGTCCCTTGCCGTTGCCGGAAGCGACACCGAGGTCGGCCTCCCGAGCCTCCCCGGGGCCGTTGACGACGCAGCCCATGACCGCAACACGCAGCGGGACTTCGAGCCCATCGAGGCCGGCGGTGACCTGCTCGGCCAACGTGTAGACGTCGACCTGGGCGCGACCGCACGACGGGCACGACACGATCTCGAGCTTGCGCTCGCGCAGGTTGAGCGACTGCAGGATCTGGATGCCGACCTTGACCTCTTCGACCGGCGGAGCCGACAGCGAGACCCGGATCGTGTCACCGATGCCCTTGCTCAGCAGGGACCCGAAGGCGACCGAGCTCTTGATCGTGCCCTGGAACGCCGGGCCGGCTTCGGTGACGCCGAGGTGCAGCGGCCACTCACCGCGCTCGGCCAGCATCTCGTAGGCCTGCACCATCACGACCGGATCGTTGTGCTTGACCGAGATCTTGAAGTCGTGGAAGTCGTGCTCCTCGAACAGCGACGCCTCCCACACGGCTGATTCGACGAGCGCCTCCGGCGTCGCCTTGCCGTACTTGTCGAAGATCCGCTTGTCTAGCGATCCGGCGTTGACGCCGATGCGGATGGATACGCCGGCGTCCTTGGCCGCACGCGCGATGGCGCCGACCTGGTCGTCGAACTTGCGGATGTTGCCGGGGTTGACGCG
>JAWWPE010000435.1:0-2842 GCA_033850895.1 Nocardioidaceae bacterium
ATGAGCATCCTGGTGCTCGCCGACCTGATGAAGCTCCGCTACGTGCAGAACCCGGCTAAACAGCTGATCGGAGCCAACGGCAAACCCGCAGGCAGCGGCTATGACCAGGACACCGTGATCGGCCAGCTCGCCAAGGCGCTCTACAGCGACTTCACCCCGCTGTTCTACTTCACGATCGCGTGCACCGGCGTGATCCTGGTGCTCGCCGCCAACACCGCGTTCAACGGCTTCCCGGTGCTCGGATCGATCCTGGCGCGGGATGGTTACCTCCCACGCCAGCTCGACACCCGCGGCGACCGGCTCACGTTCAGCAACGGCATCATCTTGCTGGCTCTCGCCGCCATCGTGCTGATCCAGGCGTACGACGCCGAGGTCACCAAGCTCATCCAGCTCTACATCGTCGGCGTCTTCGTGTCCTTCAACCTCAGTCAGCTCGGCATGATCCGGCACTGGACCCGGCACCTGAAGACCGAGACCGATCCCGCAGTGCGCGCCAAGATGATGCGCTCGCGTGTGGTCAACTCGATCGGGCTCGGCATGACCGCGACGGTCCTCGTGATCGTGCTGGTCACCAAGTTCCTCCAGGGCGCCTGGATCGCGATCGCCGCGATGATCGCGGTGTTCCTGCTGATGCGCGCGATCGGCCGCCACTACTCGCGCGTGTCCACCGAGCTGGCGATCGACGACTCCGACGTGATGCTGCCCTCACGGGTCCACGCCATCGTCCTGGTCAGCAAGCTGCACAAGCCGACCATGCGGGCCTTGGCCTACGCCCGGGTCTCCCGTCCCAACACGATCGAGGCGTTGACGGTCGAGTTCGACCCGGCCGAGACCGAGAAGCTCATGAAGCGCTGGGAGGAGCTGGAGATCCCGGTGCCACTCAAGGTGGTCAACTCGCCGTACCGCGAGCTCGTGCGGCCCGTGCTCCGCTATGTCAAGGAGCTGCGCAAGTCGAGCCCGCGCGACATCATCACGGTCTACATCCCTGAGTACGTCGTTGGTCGCTGGTGGGAACAGCTGCTGCACAACCAGACCGCACTCCGGCTCAAGGGTCGCCTGCTGTTCATGCCGGGCGTCATGGTCACGAGCGTGCCCTATCAGCTCGACTCCGCCGGTCGCGCCAAGCAGCGGCTGGCCAAGCAACGGCCGGCGCCGGGAGACGTACGTCGCGGCTTCCGAGGTCGCTAGTCATGGAGGACGTCGTCGTCGACGTCGGTCCGATCGCCCACGGTGGCCACTGCGTCGCGCGGGTCGACGGTCAAGTCGTGTTCGTACGCCACGCCCTGCCGGGGGAGCGGGTGCGGATCCGGATCACCGACACCTCGAAGTCGTTCCTGCGCGCCGACGCGATCGAGGTGCTCGAGGCGGCACCGGGTCGGGTCCCGGCGCCCTGCCCCTACTCCGGTCCCGGCGCCTGTGGTGGCTGCGATTTCCAGCACGTCGACCCGGCCGCGCAGCGGGGCTTGCTCGGGGACGTCGTACGTGAGCAGCTCAAGCGTCTTGCCCGCGTCGACTGGGTCGGCGAGGTCGAGGCGGTCGAACCCCACGCCCTCGGCTGGCGTACCCGGGTGCAGTTCGCCGTCGACGCTGACGGGCGACCGGGACTGCGGCGACACCGCTCGCACGAGATCATCCCGATCGACCGCTGCCTGATCGCCCACCCGGACCTGCCCGGGGTGCTCGGCCGCTCCTGGGACGACGAATCGATCGAGGCCATTGTGTCGTCGACCGGCGAGAAGCTGCTGGTCACGGATGCGACGATCCCGGACGACGTCGAGGACGCGGTTGACGGCGTCGTGGCCGTTGACGGTACGACTCGCGGCGGCCGGGGCGCCCTCACCGAACGGGTGCGGGAGACGGACTTCCGGGTCTCCGGTTCGGGGTTCTGGCAGGTCCACCCCGCGGCCGCGGAGACGTTGGTCGGCGCCGTGCTCACCGCCGCCGACGCTCGCGAGGGTGACGTGGTCGTCGACCTCTACGCCGGAGTCGGTCTGTTCACGGCATTCCTGGCCGACGTGGTGGGGGAGAGTGGCACCGTGGTCAGCGTCGAGTCCGACCAGCGCGCTGCCCGCGACGCCCGCCGAAACCTGTACGGCTCGCCGCAGGTCAAGCTGGTCGGCGAGACGGTCGAGCGGGCGCTCCGCGAGGGCTCGATCGGCGTACGCGCGGACGTCGTGGTGCTTGATCCGCCGCGAACCGGTGCCAAGCGGGCAGTCGCCGCGATCGCGGATCTCGCACCCCGGCGGATCGTCTACGTGGCGTGTGATCCGGCCGCCTTGGCGCGCGACCTCGCCAGCTTCGCGGTGCACGGTTATCGACTCGAGGGTTTGCGCGCATTCGCGTTGTTCCCCATGACGCATCACGTCGAATGCGTGGCGTCGCTTGTGCCTGCGTGACCAGTCACGCCACAGTGTGCGCATGCCTTTCGCGAACCCACATGTCTGTCCGAGCTGTGGGGGAGCGATTGCAGGACAGGCTGTGTGTCCGCACTGCTCGCTCGACCTGAACTCCGCACCCGCACGGCAGCTCTGGCAGACCTTGCTGCAAGCCGACGCCCTGCTCGGGCAGGCCAGGGCACTCCGGACTGCCCCAGGCGTGACGCCTGGCACACCTGCCCCCGCCGCCCACTCACCGGCGCAGGCTCCAGCGCCTGGGCCGGCGGAGAGTCAGCCGAGTCGGACCGCTCCCACCGGCGCGTACGCGTCATACCCCGCACCGTTGCCCCGCGCGTCGTCGGCGCAGCGGAAGGAACGATCCTGGTCGGTTGGCACGATCCTGCTCGTTCTCGGCGCCTTCGGTCTGATCGTGGCGGGCCTGATCTTCGTCACCCGGTCCTGGGGAG
>JAWWPE010000006.1:0-8312 GCA_033850895.1 Nocardioidaceae bacterium
GGCCGGCCCTGGAGGAGCGCGAGTGAGCGATCCCCTGACCATTCACCGGGCGTTCTACGACGCGGTGGAGACCGGCGATGTCGACCTCATGGCCTCGCTGTGGGCCGATGATCCCGAGACCTCGTGCGTACATCCCGGTGCGACGCCGTTGCGTGGCACGGCGGCCGTGCTCCGGTCCTGGACAGTGCTGATGGCGAATGTCGGCTACATCCAGTTCTTCCTGACCGAGGTCGAGCTGACCACGTTCCCGCGCGGCTCCGACGACCCGACGACCGTGGCGATCACCTGCACGGAGAACATTCTGTCCGGCAGCGCGCCGAGCGCGGAGGAAATCTTCACCGGGGGCAAGGCGATCTGCACCAGTATCCTGATACGTGACCCGAGTGGCTGGAAATTCTGGTCCCGGCACGCCTCTCCGGTCGCCGATCTCGGTGTCACCGATCCGGAGGAACCATGAGCATTCCAGACGGGCTCGATCGCATCGACCTGACCGGCATCGCGGCCCACGGACACCACGGATTGTTCGATTTCGAGCGTCAGGACGGGCAGACCTTCGTCGCCGACGTGAGCCTGGGGCTCGACCTCGGACCAGCCGCGCGCGACCACGACCTGACCAAGTCGGTCGACTACGGACAGCTCGCCCAAGACGTCCATGACGCCATCGTTCGCGATCCGGTCGACCTGATCGAGACGCTGGCTCTCCGCATCGTGGACGTGTGCCTGGTGAGCCCGTGGGTGCGATGGGTTAGCGTGACCGTGCACAAACCAGCAGCGCCCATCGCGGTGCCATTTGACGATGTCACCGTCACGATAGAGCGGAGCAGAACGTGAGCGAAGCGCCCACCCCATACGTCCTCGACGCTGACACGATGACCGGCGGAATGCGCCCCATCCGTCAGGCCGTGCTGGCGATCGGATCCAACCTGGGCGACCGTCACGGCAACCTGCAAGGCGGAGTCGCAGCCCTCGAGGACACCCCTGAGGTCACGATCGTGGCCATCTCCTCGGTCTATGAGACCGAGGCGATCGGGGGACCCGCCGATTCCGGCAAGTTCCTCAACGCCATCGTGCTGATCGACACCACCCTGACGGTGCACACCCTGCTCGACCGTGCCTTGGCCATCGAGGACGCTTTCGGCCGCGAACGCTCCGAACCCGGCGCCCCGCGCACCCTTGACGTCGACCTGATCGTGGTCGGCCCGCGGATCGCCAACGACGAGCAGCTGATCCTGCCGCACCCCCGCGCCCACGAGCGCGGCTTCGTGCTCGTGCCCTGGCTCGAGATCGATCCTGAGGGCGAGATCCCCGGTCGTGGATTCGTCGCCGACCTGATCGGTGACGTCGACACGAGCACCGTCCACAAGCGCGAGGACCTCGAGATCATTTTGTGACCTGCACGAGCACGGTCTGAGGAGGGTCGACGCATCAACAAGGACACGCGCACCTCTGCGTTGCTGATCGTGGCGCTCCTCGGAACCGGGTTGGTCATCGGCCGGCTGATCCCCGTGGTGATCACCCGCCTCGACGGCACCGTGCCACGGGTCAGCTGGGGCGCGGCGTTGGCGCTGCTGCTCGGCGCCGGCGTGGTCGGCGGCCTGGCCTGGAGCACCTGGCAGAGCCTGCACAAGAAGAAGCAGCGCATGACGTCGGACCACGGCGTCACGATGCTGGCCCTGGCCAAGGCGAGCGCGGCCGTGGGGGCCCTGTTCGCGGGCGGCTACGCGGGGTTCGCGCTGGCCTACGTCAACTCGACCGGATCGCCGCTGGGCAAGGAGCGCGTGCTCCACGGGGGTGGTGCCGCTGTCGCCGGACTGTTGCTGATGGTCGCGGGGCTGCTGCTCGAGCGTGCGCTCCAGGTGCCCGGCGACGACGACGAGGGCAACGGTGGCAAGAAGGGCGTGCCCGACGGCACCCCGGCCTGACGCCGGCCGTCAGGCGTCAGCCGAGCAGGGTCTGACGCAACGTCCCCAGCCCGATGCTGCCGACCGCGAGCGCTCGGCGGTGGAACTCCTTGAGGTCCGGACCGTTGGCGGCGACGTACTCATCGCGCAGCTGCTCCCACATGCGCTGACCGACCTTGTAGGACGGAGCCTGCCCGGGCCAGCCGAGGTAACGGTTGACCTCGAACCGGATGAACGGCTCGTTCATGTTGACGTGCTGGGCCATGAACCCGAATGCGTAGTCGCCGGTCCACGGTCCGGATCCGTCGGGCTTGGGCTTGCCGAGGTGTACGCCGAGGTCGAGGACGACCCGCGCCGCCCGCATCCGTTGTCCGTCGAGCATCCCGAGCCGGTCCGCCGGATCGTCGAGGTAACCGAGATCGGCCATCAGCCGCTCGGAGTAGAGCGCCCAACCCTCGCCGTGGCCGGAGTTCCAGTTGATGCGCCGCCACGCGTTGAGCTCGGCACTGTTGTAGGTGGCCAGGCCGCATTGCAGGTGATGCCCGGGCACGCCCTCGTGGTAGACGGTCGTCAGCTCGCGCCAGGTGTCGAACTCGGTGATGCCCTCGGGCACGCTCCACCACATGCGACCGGGTCGGGAGAAGTCCTCACTCGGTGGCGTGTAGTAGATGCCGCCTTCCTGGGTCGGCGCGATCATGCACTCGATGCGGCGCATCGGCTCGGGGATGTCGAAGTGCGTGCGGCCGAGCTCCTCGGTGGCCCGGTCGCTGGTCTCCTGCATCCAGGCCTGCAGGGCGTCGGTGCCGTGCAGCTTGCGCGACGAGTCGGTGTCGAGCAGCTCGATGGCCTCGGCGACGGTGCCGCCCGGCAGGATCTGGTCGGCGATCGCCTCCTGCTCGGCGACCATCCGGGCCAGCTCCTCGAGGCCCCACTCGTACGTCTCGTCGAGATCGATCTCGGCCCCGACGAAGCCACGTGATGCGAGGGCGTAGTGCTCGCGGCCGACGCCGTCGGCCTCCGGGGCGCGGGGTGCCAGCTCGTCATCGAGGAACCTGACCAGCGCGGAGTATGCCTCGGCGGCCGCCCGCGCACCGGCGGCCAGGTCGACGCGCAGGGATTCGGGCACGTCCTGCTGCTCGGCCTGGCTCGCGAGGCCGTAGAAGAATCCTTCGGGTCCGGTCTGCTTGCGTGCCTGGGTCGACACCTCGCGCACCTGTCGGATGGCCGGGACGTTGTCGGCGGCGATGCCGGCCCGCAAGGACGCGACGTAACCACTCATCGCGGCTGGGATGTTCTGCAGCCGTGCGGCGATGTCCGCCCAGGCGTCAGGGGTGTCGGTCGGCATCAGGTCGAAGATGTCGCGAATGCCCTGGCTTGGCGAGGCGATGACGTTGAGCTGGCGCTGCCAGAATCCGGCGTCGTACTGCTCCACTTCCAGGCTGAGCGTCCGGATCAGCTCGGCCTTGGTGATGCGATCGACCTCGTCGATCGGTTCGGCCGCCTCGACGCGCGCCAGGATCGAGCGCTCAGCGGCGGCGTCAGCGGAGGCACCGTCGGGGGAGTAGTCGGCGTATTCGGACTGCGAGCCGGGTCGGCCGAGCATGACCCGCCCCTCCGGGTGGAGCTCCAGCTCGGTGTCGAGCCATTCCTCGGCGAGCGCGTCGAGGGCGGACGGGGTGCGTGCTGTGAGGTCGGCCATTCTCCGACCCTACGATGCCTCCATGACGTTGACGCTCTGTGTGCTGTTGTGGGCCACGCCCGGCAACGAGGAGGCCCTGTCCGCCTACGAGGACGAGGTGCTGGCACTGCTCGGCGACCACGGCGCGAGGGTCATCCAGCGCGTACGCAATGTGCAGGCCGGCGACGGGCCGTATGAGGTGCAGGTCATCGAGCTGCCGGGTGAGCAGGCGCTGGACGAGTTCATGACCGATCCGCGGCGAGTTGCCTCTGCCGACGTACGCGATCGGGTCGTCGCCCGTACGGAGATCATCCGCGTCGCGCAGGTCTGATGTGTCCGACGGCGGTTCTACGCTGCCGGCATGTCGAAACACATCGTGGTGTTCAGCAAGATCGGCAAGAACCGGGTGCTCGGCAGGCCTCCGCAGGAACAGCCGCTGTGGCGCGAGCACGCCGACTTCATGAATGCGCTCTATGACCAGGGCCTGATCTTCCTGGCCGGCCCCTGGGTCGACGGCAGCGGAGCGATGGTCATCGTCAACGCCGACGACGTCGAGTCGGCCGTCGAGATGTTCCGCGGCGACCCGTGGGCGATCAACGACATCCAGTCGACCGACAGCGCGCAGGAGTGGGACATCCTGATGGACATCCGCGAGCCCTGACCTGCCCTATTTGTCGATGTCGCCGACGACGAAGAACATCGAGCCGAGCACCGCGACCAGGTCGGCCACCACGCAGCCGCCGACGATCTCCGGCAGCACCGCCACGTTGTTGAACGACGCCGTCCGCAGCTTGAGCCGCCACGGGGTCTTCTCGCCGCGCGACACCAGATAGTAACCGTTGAGGCCGAGCGGATTCTCCGTCCACACGTACGTCGACCCCTCCGGCGCCTTGAGGATCTTGGGCAGCCGTACGTTGACCGGCCCCGGCTCGAGCTCGGCCAGCCGGGCGAGACAGGCATCCGCGAGGTCGAGCGACACCTTGGTCTGCTCGAGCAGCACCGCGAAGCGCGAATAGCAGTCGCCGTCGGTGAGCACCGGCACCCGCAAGACATCCTGCAGCTCGGCGTACGCGAGATAGGGCTCGTCGCGTCGCAGGTCGAAGTCGAGCCCAGACGCCCGGGCGATCGGACCTGAGACGCCGTACGCCTCCACGAGCTCTGACGACAGCACGCCGACGCCCTTCGTGCGGGCCCGGAAGATCTCGTTGCCGAAGATCAGGTCCTCGAGCTCCTGCAGCCGCGAGCGTACGGTCGCGATCGCTGCGGAGGCTCGACCCGTCCAGCCGGCGGGGATGTCCTCCTTGAGTCCGCCGACCCGGTTGAACATGTAGTGCATCCGGCCGCCGGAGACCTCCTCCATGACTTCCTGGATGGTCTCCCGCTCGCGGAACGCGTAGAAGATCGGCGTGATGGCGCCGAGCTCGAGCGGGTATGAGCCGAGGAACATCAAATGGTTAAGCACGCGGTTCAGCTCGGCCAGCAGCGTACGGATCCAGGTGGCGCGCTCGGGCACCTCCATGCCCAGCATGTCCTCGACCGCGAGCACGACGCCGAGCTCTGAGGAGAACGCGCTGAGCCAGTCGTGCCGGTTGGCCAGCACGATGATCTGGCGATAGTCGCGGACCTCGAAGAGCTTTTCCACCCCGCGGTGCATGTAGCCGATGATCGGCTCGCAGGCCATCACGCGTTCACCGTCGAGGGTGAGGCGCAGGCGCAGGACCCCATGGGTGGCCGGGTGCTGCGGCCCGATGTTGAGCACCATGTCGGTCGTGGCGAAGCCCGTGCCGATGCTGGCGGTGACCTCGGTCATCGGCGCGTGATCCAGCGCTTGAGCCGGCGCCCGACGCGGGTCGTGAACCCCCACGGCGAGCGGCGTTCGATCCGCTCCAGGCGCGCGTACAGCTCGTCGATCTGGCCCTTCTGAGTCTGTAGCTTCTCGGCCGTCGTGGCCTGGATGCGGGCGTGCCGGCTGCCCGCGCCCTGCCACGGTGGGTGCGGGAACGGCTGTTCGTACGCCTGCGGGTGGCGGGTGATGTCGAGGACCATGCCGTCGCGGAGCCACTTCAACCGGGACGCCACCTCGTGCCCGTCGGAGGCGATCAGCGGCTGGACCGGGCGCGGGAACCGGGCCGCCGCCAGCCGCTCGTCGAAGTCGCCGGTGCCGTTGCCGGGTTTCCAGATGTGCTCGAGCCCGTTGCGCTCCAGGAACGCGGTGTAGCGGTCGAACGTCTCGGGGAGGGCGGCGTTGAACTCCGACATGTCGGTCGACTCGTAGAGATCCTCGACCTTCAGCTCGGCGCTGAACTCCGGCATCACGACGTACGGCATCCGGTGGTACTCGGCGAGCTCGAGGGTGCGCGAGTCGTGTGCGAGCAGCAGGGCGGGCGTACGGCCGAGGAGCGCGGCGACATTGCCGTGGAAGCGGGTGCCGTACGCGAAGTCCTGGGTGGCCATGAAGTCGTACCAGGGCCAGGTGTCGAGGAACAGCCGCATCCGGTCCTGCTGGTAAAGCGGGTGGTCGAGATGGACGGGCACGAGGGGATCGCTGACGTGCGGGAACGGGGTGCCCCACAGCAGCAGCCGCAGGTCGTTGGCGTCCTGGCCGATGTAGGTGAGGTTGGGGTGACGCTCGGCCTGTGCGGTCGCGAAGGCTCCGATGCCCTGCACCTCCGGCGTCAGGTTGAGGGCGAGTCGGCTGTCGGCAGTGATGGCGTCGACCTTCTTGTCGACCCGGAAGTCGCGGCCGTGCAGGAACAGCGACGGGCAGCCGATCACGTCCACCGACTCGTCCGGGAACCCCAGGCTGAGCAGGTACGACCTGGTGAACTCACCGCGTACGCCGATCGAGGCCGACCGGTCGAGCACCAGTCCGACGAACTTCTTCACCGTGTCGGCGATCGGCGCGAGCGACTCGACGCCCTGACCGTGGGGTGCCTGGGCGCCGATCCCGGTGACCGTCACCGGGATGGTCACGCCCTCGAGCAGCTCTGACAACCGGTCGAGCCGCGGCGCGAAGTCGGGGCGGAACGCGTTGGCGAGCGGGATGACGAAGTGATCGAAGTTCTCGTTGAGCCGGGCGGCATCCCGGGACTCCGGCGGTACGCGTTCGGACAGCGTCCCGTTGGAGACGAGTTCCACGCCGTCGATCGCGAGGGCCTTCCAGACCGAGTGCTGGAACAGGTAGTTGCCGCTGTTGCTGTTGAACACGTCCTGGGTCAGGGTCGACTCGGCGACCACCGGGGTGAACGGATCCTTCCCCGATCTGATCAACAGCCTCGTCATGCCGTCAGTCTTCCATGACCGGAGGTGTCGCTGACGATCCACCAGAAGTCGCCGAGCCCGCCCGTGGCGACCAGCTCGCCGACCTCGCCCGCTGCGGCCAAGGCGCGAAGGTATGCCGCGGGATCGGAGTGTGCAAGGTCGATCGGCGGGCGACCGCCGTCCAGGCCGAGCTGAGCCAGCGCGTCCCGCTGTCGGATCAGGTGTCCGTCAACGGCATCGGCGGCCGAGTCGACCGCAACATGTGCCGTCACGTCACGCGAGCCGTCGGGTACGACGTCGACCTCACGACCGTCGGCGTACGACCGCAGGGTGCCGAACGGAGGACGATCCTCGCGGAGGTGCCCGTAGTCGATCGCGATGGCCATGCCGTCGACCCGAGCCACCGCATCGGCCCAGGCTCTGTCGCGGGAGGCACCGACCTCGGCGCGTTCGCCCGGTTCGCGCAGCGGCCACCACTCGTCGAGCCAGGCCGACTCATGAATGACGCCGAGCGTCTCGGCGCCGGTGGCCGGATCGACGCACACCTCCCGGACCACGCCAGCGTCGTCGACCTCGACGACCTCGCACGGGACGTTGTCGAGCCATTCGTTGGCGATCAGCAACCCGTCGATGTGGTCGGGCAGGTGCCCGAGCCAGCTGATGCGCTGGGGCAGCCCGGGCGGTCGCCCGGCAATCTCGACGCCGACCAGCTCGACGCCGTCTCCGACCAGCGGCAGCAGCGCGGTCAGCAGCTCGCCGCCGCCGGCGCCGAGGTCCACCACGGTCGCGGCCTCGCCACGGCGTACGAGCTCGGCGATCGCCTGGGCGAACATGGCGACGTGCGCGCTCGTACGAAAGTGCTCCGCCGGCCGGCCGGTGCGGAAGAATCCGCCGTCTGCGTACAACGCCGACTCCCACGCATGGCGCCACGGCAGCGCCTGGTTCGTCATGGCAACAACCTAGACACCCGTCGATATGCTCGGCGCGTGGTTCGACTCCGGAGGCGTGTGCGGCGGGTCCTCGCGCTCCCGCTCGACCGGTGGCGGCAGCGGGCGAGGCCGATCCTCACTGTCGTCGTGCCGGTCTACAACGCCGCCGACTACCTCGACGAGTGCCTGACCTCGATCCGCAAGCAGGACTACCGCCGGATCGAGATCGTGGTGATCGACGACGGTTCGACGGACGCCAGTTCGCGCATCATCGGCCGACACACGCGCGCCGATCGAAGGGTCGTGGCGCTGAGCCAGGCCAACAGCGGTGTCGGCGTTGCACGACGCGCGGCGGTGGCCGCAGCCACCGGCGATTACCTCACCTTCGTCGATGCCGACGACACGGTGACCCGCGGCGGTCTGCGCGCCGGTATGGATCTGCTCGAGGAGAGCGGCTCTGACGTCGCAGTGCTGCCCTATCAACGCCTCGAAGCCGGCCGCATCCGACCGGCGGCGGCGTGGAACCGTGCCCTCCACTCACGT
>JAWWPE010000007.1:0-5023 GCA_033850895.1 Nocardioidaceae bacterium
TGGGCCGTCAGCTGGTCGCCGGGATCGAAGCCGAGCGCCGGCAGGTCGAGCCACAGGGTGCCCTCCCGGGACTCGTGCGGGTCGAGCGAGACCACGACGACGACGGTGTCGCCGGTGGCGGGGTCCTGCTTGCTGTAGGCGATCAGGGCGTCCTGGTCGACGTGGTGGAAGTGCAGGGTGCGCATCTGCTGCAGCGCCGGGTGGGCGCGGCGGATCTCGTTGAGCCTGGCGAGCCAAGGCTCCAGAGAACGGCCCTCGGCGAGGGCAGCGCCGAAGTCACGCGGCCGCAGCTCGGACTTCTCCGAGTCGAGGTACTCCTCGCTGCCCGGCCGGACCGCCTTGTGCTCATAGAGCTCGTAGCCGGAGTAGACGCCCCAGGTCGGCGACAGCGTTGCCGCGAGCGCGGCGCGGAGGGCGAACATCTCCGGTCCGCCGACCTGCAGGTGTTCGGGGAGGATGTCGGGGGTGTTGACGAACAGATTGGGCCGCCCCTCGTCCCAGTGGTCGCGCAGATCCTCGCCGAACTCGGTGAGCTCGGCCTTCGTCGTCCGCCAGGTGAAGTACGTGTAGCTCTGGGTGAATCCGAGCCGGGCCAGACCCCACAACCTCGCGGGTCGGGTGAACGCCTCGGCGAGGAACAACACATCGGGGTGCTCGGCCTTGACTGAGTCGATCAGCCACGCCCAGAAGTCCGGCGGCTTGGTGTGCGGGTTGTCGACCCGGAAGATGCGGATGCCGAGCTCGACCCAGTGCAGGGTCACCCGCAGCATCTCGTCGTAGATCGCCTGGCGGTCGTTGTCGAAGTTGAGGGGGTAGATGTCCTGGTACTTCTTCGGCGGGTTCTCGGCGTACGCGATGGTGCCGTCCGGCAGCGTGGTGAAGAACTCCGGATGGGACCCGACCCACGGGTGGTCGGGCGCTACCTGGAGCGCGAGGTCGAGAGCCACCTCCATACCGAGGTCCTCGGCCCGCCTCACGAACGCCAGGAAGTCCGTCTCGGTGCCGAGCTCCGGGTGGATCGCGTCGTGCCCGCCCTCCTTGGCGCCGATCGCCCACGGTGATCCGGGGTCCTGCTTGCCGGGGGTCAGCGAGTTGTTCGGACCCTTGCGATTGACCCGGCCGATCGGGTGGATCGGCGGCAGGTAGACCACGTCGAACCCCATCTTTGCGACCCGGTCGAGCTCCTTGGCAGCAGTCGTGAACGTGCCGTAGACCGGGCGTCCCTTCTTGTCGACGCCCCCGGTCGAGCGCGGGAAGAACTCGTACCAGGAGCCGTACGCCGCGCGGCGCCGGTCGACCCAGACGTGCCGGGTGACGCCCTTCGTAACCGCCTGACGCACGGGGAACTCTTGCATGATGCGGCGTACGTCCGTGGACAGCACCGGGCCGACCCGCGCCCCGAGCGGGAGGTCCGAGGCCCGCAACGCGGTGGCGGCACCGTGCAGCGCCGGCGCGTCCTTCTTGCGATCCTTGCGCGACGCGACCTCGTCGAGCAGACGCGCTGCCAGCTCGAGGTCATTGGCCAGCTCGTGGGCGCTCTGCCCGGCTGAGAGCTTGACCTCGATCGAGTGGACGACGCTGCTCCACGGGTCGCCCCATGCCTCGACGCGGAACGACCAGAGGCCCACCTCGTCCGGGACGATCACCGCGCTGAACAAGTCGGTGTCGGCCCCCTGCTCGTGCATCCGGTCCCGACGATCACGCCGCTGGCCCGGGCCGCGCCAGACGACATCGGCTCCGACGGCGTCGTGTCCTTCGCGCCACACGGTCGCCGTCACCGGCACGTGCTCGCCCACGACGGCCTTGGATGGGTACGAACCGTCCCCAGACAGGGGCGTGACGTGGTCGATGCCGAAACGGCCTGTCATGCAGCGGACTCCCGAACCTCGAGTGCGTGGGTCACTTCGAACCTATCGGTTGTGCCTACCCAGACGAGTCGGAGACAAACGACGGGCTCGTACAACCCGGTCAGATGTCGACCGGCTGGTCGCTGGCGAGCACCCGCTCGACCAGCCGCGTCGGCCTGGCGTTGTCGAGCAGGGCGGCGGCGGTGAAGTCGGCGGCGAGCCGGTCGAAGTCGCGGTGTCGGCGCAACATGGCGTGCTTGCCACCCTCGACGCGTACGTATGAGACCTCGGCCGAGCGGGCGAGCCGGGCCGCCGCGGCAGCCGAGTTGTCCGGGCGGGCGATGCGGTCGTCCGTACCGTGAACGATCAGGACCCGCCTGCCGGAGAGGTCCACGTCACCGTCGGCCGGATAGACCCATGGGTTGAGGGCGACGACGCTGCGCACCTCCGGCCGGTCCCCGGCCAGGATGGCCGCGCGCCCGCCGAGGGAGTGGCCGACCAGCCCCACCGGCAGCCGATCGGTGAGTCCTTCGTGCAGCTGGTCGATCGCCCAGTGAACGTCGTCGACCGGCGTGTGGGTGGTGTCCCACCCGCGGGTCGAGTTGAGCAGCCGGTAGACGGCGAGCCGGCGGTGCCCCGCGCCCGCGACGCGTCGAGCGATCGGGACCATGCGGAGGACGGACAGCTGGGTCGGGCTCACCATCGGATTGCCCTGACGGCTGGCTCCGCCGTGCAGGACGAGGACTGCGCCCTCGGGGTTTCTGGGCTCCGCCACCGGGATGAGTCGGGGGATGTTGGTCACGCGTCCAGTGTTCCCGACGGCACCTGACCCAAACTGCCGAGACCGAGTGACATCAGTCTCCTCGCGGAGCCTTCAGCAGCAGCAGAGATCGGCCCTGCATCGTCAGCGAGCTGCCCGCGTTGAGGGGTTCAACCGTGGCCGGCTCGCCGTCGGGGGCGGTGGTGTCGAGCGTCGGCTCGAACGTCGTCCCGAACTCCTCGCTCGGCAACGTCACCTCGATCGGGTCCGCGCCGGCATGCATCAGCAGCAGCCAGGAATGGTCCTGCACGAGCTCGCCGTCGCGGGTGCGTGACTGGCTGTTGGAGCCGTCGATCCACCTGCCGAGGAAGTGCCGGTCCTCGTCCAGCCAGTCGGCCTCGGTCAGCTCGACACCGTCGGGGCGCAGCCAGATGAGGTCCGGCCGGCCGGTCGGGGTGGTGCGGCCGTCGAAGAACTCGGGCTGGCGAAGCGCCGGGCTGTTGGCCCGCAGGAAGATCACCTTCCTGGCGAATCCCAGCATCGCGTCCGCCTCGCCGGTCACAGTCCAGTCGACCCAGGACGTCGGGTCGTCGAGACAGTACGCGTTGTTGTTGCCCAGCTGCGTGCGCCAGCGTTCGTCGCCGCCGACGAACATCGGCGTGCCGGTCGAGAGCATCAGCGTCGCGAACAGGTTGCGGGCCTGGCGGGTCCGGAGCTGCATGACGTCAGGATCGTCGGTGTCGCCCTCGACCCCGGAGTTCCAGGATCGGTTGTCGTCGGTGCCGTCGCGGTTGTCCTCGCCGTTGGCGTCATTGTGCTTCCCGTCGTACGAGACGAGGTCGCGCAGGGTGAAGCCGTCGTGAGCGTTGATGAAGTTGATCGACTGCCACGGACGGCGCAGCGTGTGGTCGTAGAGATCTGAGGAACCGGAGAGCCGGTAGGCGAGGCCGTCGACGCCGCCGGCGGCGCCGCGCCAGAAATCTCGCACCGTGTCGCGATAGATGCCATTCCACTCGGCCCACTGAGCGCCGAAGTAGCCGACCTTGTAGCCCTCCCCCGTCGCGTCCCACGGTTCGGCGATGAGCTTGCAGCGCGACAGGACCGGATCGGTGGTGATCGCGGTCAGCAGCGTCGAGTCGCGGTCGAACGCGCCACCCCGTGCGCGCCCCAGCGCGCTGGCAAGGTCGAACCGGAAGCCGTCGACGCCCAGCTCGGTGGCCCAGTAGCGCAACGAGTCCGTGACCATGCGAACCACCGTCGCCGATCCGGCCTCGAGGGTGTTGCCGCACCCGGTGATGTCGGCCATGTGGCCGTTCTCGTCGTGCAGGTAGTACGCCGGTGCCTCGTAACCGCGGAAGCTCAGCGTCGGTCCGTCGGGGCCGCCCTCGCAGGTGTGGTTGTAGACGACGTCGATGATCACCTCGATGCCGGCGGCGTGCAGCGCCGCGACCATCGTGCGGAACTCCTCCACCTCGCGACCGGGCTCACTCGCATATGCCGCGTGCGGTGCGAAGAAGCCGAGCGGTGAGTAGCCCCAGTAGTTGTGGCGCCCGGCGCGGACCAGCGACGGCTCGTCACTGAAAGCCTGCACCGGCAGGAGCTCGACCGTGGTGACCCCCAGGCGTACGAGGTGCTCGATGACCGCCGGATGCGCGAGGCCGAGGTAGGTGCCGCGCAAGGCCTCGGGAAGATCGGGGTGCTGCTGGGTGAAGCCCTTCACGTGCAGCTCGTAGATCACGGTCTCCTCGAACGGGACATCGGGCTTGATGCCGGTGTCCGGACCGCCGGGACTGGTGACGACGCTGAGTGGGACGTGTCCGAGCGAGTCGACCGTGCTCGGCTCGACGCCCTCGGGATCGTCGGCGTAGCCCAGCGCGGCCTCCATGTCGGTCATCGTGCCGCTGATGCGTCGTGCGTAAGGGTCGACGAGGAGCTTGTGCGGGTTGCAGCGCATGCCGTTCTTGGGTTCGTACGGACCGTGGACGCGGTAGCCGTACTTCTGGCCGGGCGTCACTCCAGGGACCAGGCCGTGCCAGACCCCGAACGTGCGCTCGGTGAGCTCGATGCGGCGCTCGTTGAGGTCGTCGTCGATCAGGCAGAGCTCCACCCGCTCCGCCACGCTGCTCGCCACCGCGAAACGTACGCCACCGGCCTCGGGATGGGCACCCAGCGGGAACGGCCGTCCGGCGAGCACCTGGGCGTCGGACGTGGGGTGCGTGGCCATGGGGAAAGTCTTTCAGGTGGCCTCCAGCCGAGATTCAGCGGAGCACTGCGAAGGATTCGGGCGGCAGCGAGACCACCCCGTCGGTGATGGTCGCCGCGAAGTACACCGAGAGCGCCTCGCTCACACCGAGGTCCAGCTCCACGTTCGAGTCGCCGAAGTTGATCGCCACCCTGAGCGATCCGCGATGCATCA
>JAWWPE010000040.1:0-16004 GCA_033850895.1 Nocardioidaceae bacterium
TACACCTCGCGGGTCCCGGAGACCGGCCAGCGATTCAACGCGCTCAAGTGGGACCAACCGGTCGACCCGCTCCTCTGGCAACCGCATCCCACCGTGCTGGAGCGGCTGCGGGCCTCCGGCATCTCGGCATCGTCGGTCAATGACGTGAAGTTCGCGGAGACCGGGCTGACGCTGTGCAGCCAGCGAGGCGTGCCGTTCCACGGGGTCAACTCGGTCTGGGAGCGGCTCGACGTGATCGTCGAGGTCATCGAGTCCGCGCCGCGATCGATCACGTATGCCTATGAGTCCCGCCTCGATCACACCGGTCATGGCAAGGGGTGCGCGTCGCCGGAGTGGCGCGAGATGTTGACGACGGTCGATCGCGAGATCGCCGACCTGAGGGCCGAGCTGCCGGCCGATTGCGTGCTGATCGTGACCGCTGACCACGGGATGGTCGACCTGCCGATGACCGGACGCTTCGATGTCGACAAGCAGCCCGCGATGCTGGACGGCGTCGACCTGCTCGCCGGGGAGGCGCGGTTCCGACACCTCTACACCCGGGCCGGTGCCGCCGACGAGGTCGCCGCGCGATGGGCAGAGGTGCTCGGCGAGCGCGCGATCGTACGTACGCAGGCGGGCATCGAGGACTGGTTCGGACCGATCGCGACCGGCGTACGTCCGCGGATCGGCGACGTGCTCGTCGCAGCTCTCGGCGACTTCGCGGTGTTCTCGTCCAAGGAGTTCGGGATCGAGCTGAAGATGACCGGATTCCACGGCTCGATCACCGAGGCCGAGCTGCGAATCCCGGTCCTCGTCGCCGCCTAGGATGGTGTCGTGGCGGATCTGAACTTCTACAGCGGGACGATGGATTGCGGCAAGAGCACGCTGGCCCTCCAGATGGACCACAATCATCGTGCCCGTGGACGAGTGGGCTTGGTCTTCACGTCTCACGACCGGGCCGGCAAGGCGACCCTGTCGAGTCGGCTGGGTCTGTCGGTCGACGCCATCGAGGTCGGCGACGACTTCCACTTCTGGCAATACACCGTCGATCAGCTGACCCAGGGTGGGCGCATCGACTACTTCGTGTGTGACGAGGTGCAGTTCTACACTGCCGCGCAGATCGACCAGCTGGCCAAGATCACCGATGAGCTGTCGATCGACGTGTTCGCGTTCGGCATCCTGACGGACTTCCGCACTCAGCTGTTCCCTGGCTCGTCACGACTCGTCGAGCTGGCCGATCACGTGCACACCCTTCAGGTCGAGGCGTTGTGCTGGTGCGGTGAGCGGGCAACCCACAACGCCCGCACCGAGGACGGCGTCATGGTGACCGAGGGTGAGGTCATCGTGGTGGGTGACGTCGAGGACGCGGGTCGGCCCCAGCCGTTGGTGGGCTACGAAGTGCTCTGTCGCCGACACCACCGGCGCCGGATGACCGCTGCGACCGCGAAGGCAGCAGCGATGTCACCTGACGTCCTGCCGTTTGATTGAACCGAGCGAGCGGTCAGGGACGCTGCGCGTTCCTGCGTTGGGGACGCTGCGCGTTCCCGCGTTTGATGTGTGCCTCACCACGCCTCGTTGGCGGGCGGCTGCGCCGCGGGACACTCACGCTTCGCTGGCGCGACACAAGCTTCTTCGCTGCGCTCAGTCGTTCTTGTCGCCGAACATGATCTCGTCCCAGCTGGGGACCCGGCGGCGTTCGTGCCGCTTCTTGCGCGGGCCCATGGTGTCGGGCACCGCGACGTCATGCTCGATCGACTCCTCGAACTCGTCGACCTCTTGGGACTGCAGGGCCTCCGCGTGTGTCTGGTCGGACTCTTCGGCCTCGCTGGCCAGCTGCTCCATGGCTCGGCGGTCCCGCGCGGCCTTGATCGAGGCGACGCCGGAACGTGTTTCGTGGTCCAGCGGCGGCGGAACAGGTGCAGGTTCGCTCAGCTGTTCTTCGAGCAGACTCTCGACGAGCTCGTCGGCGGCTTGCTGGGCGGTACGGTGGGGCGAACGTACGGCGTCCGCGATCGCCATGTCGCCGGTGTCGGGGAGGGCGACATCGCCGACCAGCCCGTGCGCGAACTCATCGGCGGGCACGACATAGCGGCTCTTGACGTCGAACAGGAAGTTGGCGGGTTCCGAGCCCTCGGGTGTCACCGTGACGTTCCAGCGCCCGTCCTCGCGACGCCAGGCATCCCAGCCGGCTGCCTCGGGCACGCCGCCATCGGCCGCGATGTTCTCGTTGACGAGGACGCCGAGCAGCACACCGGTACCGCCGACGTGTTTGCGGCGGATAGTCGTCTTCCGGGCCTGCTCGCACATGTATTCGCGCTCGGCGAGCACGGGCCCGGCGAAACCGATGATCTGGTCGACCGGCACGCCCGCGGAGTCGGCGACCGACTGCGGGGTCTCGCCGCGACGGATGCGGGTCTGGATTTCTCGGGGACTGAGTGAACTTTCCATCTTGATCTCCAACTGGCCGGCGGGGGCACCGCTGCGGGAAGACGAGCCGACCAGGGAAGTGAGGCGGTGGTCAGCTGGGATGTGGAACGTCTCGTCGGATTCGGGGTCGCGCGCGATGAGGAACCGTCCATCCTCGCTCAGTCCGTCGAGACCGAGTTCGCGCATGCCGTCGCCTCCGATAGTCGGGCGCCTCTCGCGAGTTCACGCGGGAGACCTGACTTCATCTTAGGGACGGCTCCGCGGAACCTGCGGTGACGCGCCGACACCCGATAGCGTCGTCGCCGTGTCTGACACCCTGCTGTTGATCCTCGATCTGGCCGGAATCGCGGTCTTTGCGGCTACGGGCGCGCTCGTCGGCGTGCGCAAGGAGCTGGACGTGTTCGGGGTGATGGTGCTGGCGCTGATCACCGGCCTGGGCGGGGGAGTCCTGCGTGACGTGTTGATCGGCGCCGTGCCTCCCGCCGCCCTCGAGGACTGGCGCTATCTCGTCGTGCCCTCGGCGACGGCGCTGGTGGTCTTCGCGTTCCACCCGGCATTCGGTCGCATGGAGAAGCAGATCATGGTGTTGGACGCGATAGGGCTGTCGTTGTTCTGTGTCACCGGTGCGGTCAAGGCCGAAGAGGCGGGTCTCGGCATCCTGGCCGCGGCTGCGCTCGGCCTGCTCACAGGCGTGGGAGGCGGGATGATGCGTGACGTGGCCGCGGGGCGCGTACCGGTCATCTTCCGTGGCGAGCTGTATGCGACTCCGGCGTTCGCCGGAGCCCTCATCGCCACGTTGCTGCACCACCACGGATACGAGTCGTGGTGGTACGTCGTCGCCGGCGGCGTGTGCCTGATCTGGCGATTGCTCGCGCTCAGGCGGGGCTGGTCAGCCCCGCTGCCGCCGGGCGTCGACCACGGTTGACGATCACGTCGGGCGGGGGAGGACCCACTCGAACTCGGCATCGTGATTGCCGAACCGGTGGTTCGTGATCGAGATGGCCTGCTCGCGCACGAAGGGCAACATTTCGACCCGGCCGGACATGGTGACCGGATCGGCGTAGATCGCGACGTCGGGATCACCGTCGACGGCGACGGCGATCTCCTTCGCAGAGCCACCGACGAGTCGGATGCGATCCGGGCGGGTCCTGGCGACGTACTCCATCCAGCCGTCGTGGGTCTCGATGCGAGGTCGTCTGACCAGTCCGTCCGGGACAGGCATCCTGGAACTGACCACAACCGGCGCTCCCGCCCGGGCGGCGGCCAGCAGCACGCGGATGAGCTCGAACAGGAAACCGTCGAAGCGGATCGTCACCGGCGTGGCGACGTAGCGGAACACGTTGCGCTCGACGCCCAGGCCGGAGACATCCTTCATCACGCCGTACTCGCGGGTCCACGCGATCTCGTCGGATCCGGCGGCGGCGAACAGCTGCGTACGCTCTGCAGGCGTGACGTGGGTCAGGGCGGCGTTGAGTACGGACTGCACCGGCTCGGAGAGCTCTGGAGCATCACCGGTGTGGCGCAACGGACGTGGCTGCCAGGTGCCGAGGTGGGTGAGGTAGTTGGGTCCGCCGGCCTTGGCCGTCGTGCCAACGGACGAGCGCTTCCACCCTCCGAACGGCTGGCGCTGGACGATCGCACCGGTCGTGCCTCGGTTGACGTAGAGGTTGCCGGCCTCCACCTTGTCGATCCAGGTGTTGACCTCGCGCGAGTCCAAGGAGTGGAGTCCGGCGGTCAGGCCGTAGTCGGTGGCGTTCTGCCACTCGATCGCCTGTGCCAGTGACTTGGCGTGCATGATGCCGAGGATCGGTCCGAAGTATTCGGTGCGGTGGAACGCGCTTCCGGGGTGGACCCCGACGCGTACGCCCGGCGACCACAGGCGGGCATCGGATCCGTGCTGTCGGGGCGCGACCAACCAGCTCTCACCGTGGCCGAGCACGGTGAGGCCTTCGGCCAGCTTGCCGAGCGGCGGATCGATCAGCGGCCCCATCGTCACCTCGGGGTCGTCGGGATAGCCGACCCGCAAGGACGTGACCGCGTCAACCAGTTGGCGCCGGAAGCGCTCGGACTTGCCGACCGAGCCGACCAGGATCACCAGGCTGGCCGCCGAGCACTTCTGGCCGGCATGCCCGAACGCGCTGCGCACGACATCGGCGACTGCGAGGTCGACATCCGCGCTGGGTGTCACGATGATGGCGTTCTTGCCACTGGTCTCGGCCAGCAGTGGCAGATCGGGGCGCCAGGAACGAAACAGCGCCGCGGTCTCCCAGGAGCCGGTCAGGATGACCCGATCGACGTCAGAGTGTGAGATCAGCGCCTTGCTCAACGGACCCTCGTTGATCGTCACGAACCGCAACAGCTCTCGGGGGACACCGGCCTGCCACAGCGCTTCGACCATGACGGCCGCACATCGTCGGGTCTGCGGCGCAGCCTTGATGATGACTCCGCTGCCGGCCGCGAGGGCGGCCAACACCGATCCGGCCGGGATGGCCACCGGGAAGTTCCACGGCGGCGTCACGATGGTGAGCTTGTCGGGCACGAACTGGGCGCCGTCGACAGCGTCGAGGCGCCGAGCGGCCTCGGCGTAGTAGTTGGCGAAGTCGATGGCTTCGCTGACCTCGACATCAGCTTCGGCGATCGTCTTGCCGGCCTCGGCCGCCATGACCGAGATGAGGTCGCCGCGGCGGGCGCCGAGTGCTCCAGCGGCCTCGTGCAGGATCCAGGCACGCACATCGGCGCCACGAGCGTGCCACGCTGTGGCAGCCGCGCGGGTGCCCTGGATCACGGTCTCGAGGCTCGCCGGCCCGGGAATCTTGCCGGAGCGTACGGTCTCGGCGCCGAGCTGCGTGTAGGTCGAGCGCGCCAGGGCCAGGCGACCCCATTCGCGGTTGCCGGGAGTCGACGGGTCGGTGTCGGGGGTGTTAACGAATGTTCCGCGCGGTGTCGTGATCTTCTCGGTCAGTCGGTTCTGGGTGCGATGTGGGGTGGGCACCTCGGCGTCGAGCGCCTCGATGGAGGCGAAGAACCGCCTGATCTCGCGGGCCAGCAGATCGGGCTCGTCGGCGATCTCGAACGCGGCCGACATGAAGTTGTCGCTGCTGGCGTTCTCCTCGAGCCGTCGTACGAGATAGGAGATCGCGACATCGAATTCTGATGGGTGCACGACGGGCGTGTAGAGCAGCAGCCGCGGAATGTCGTCGCGGACGGCGTCGGTCGGTCCGCTGTCCATGCCGAGCAACATCTCGAAGTCGATCGCGTCACGTACGCCACGATCGCCGGCGAGCAACCAGGCGTACGCGATGTCGAAGAGGTTCTGACCGGCGACCCCGATCCGAACCGCCTCGACGCGGCCCGGCATCAGGGCCCACTGGAGCACCCGCTTGTAGTTGGTGTCGGTCTCCTGCTTGGTCGACCACGTCGCCAACGGCCAGCCATGAATGATGGCGTCGACACGTTCCATGGCCAGATTGGCACCCTTGACGACCCGCACCTTGATCGGCGCCCCGCCCCGGGCGATGCGCACCGAGGCCCAGTTCTGCAGTTTCTGCATCGCTCCGAGGGCGTCCGGGAGGTAGGCCTGCAGCACGATGCCGGCCTCGAGGTCGGGGAACGACTCCAGGATCGTGGTGAACACCGCGACGGTCAGATCGAGGTCGTGGTACTCCTCCATGTCGAGGTTGATGAAGGTTGGCTCACCGGTCGAGGCGCGTTCGTACAACGGCGTCAGCTGCTTGACGACCCGGGCGACCGACTCGTCGAAGGCCCACATCGAGAGCTGGCTCGCCACCGAGGAGACCTTGACTGAGACGTAGTCGACGTCATCGCGCTCGAGCAGCTCCATCGTGCCGTCGCGACGCCGGGCGGCCTCGCCCTCACCGAGCACGGCCTCGCCGAGCAGGTTGAGGTTGAGCCGGTCACCGCCGGCGCGAAGCCGTTTGATGGTCCGCCCCAGCTGCTTGGGTCGAGCGTCGACAACCAGGTGCCCGACCATGCGGCGCAATGTCCGGCGGGCCATGGAGACGACCGTTCCCGGAAACACCACGGCCACGACCGCACCGAACTTGAGCAGGAAGCGCTGCGTCCACGGCAGGAACTGCGGGGTGTGCCGTGCGAGCGTGCGCAGGTTGCGGGCGGCGACACGCGAGTCGTCGGGACGGACGACCCGGTCGACGAAGCCGATCGTGAACTCGAGACCCTGTGGGTCCTTCAGCAGACGGGCAAGGCGTTCGGCGGACAGGTCGGTGCGTCGCGTGGGGTGGCGTTGCGGATCTATCCAGGCGCGTACGAGCTCGACACTCCGCTCGGCGAGGGTCAGTTCGGTCATCTCGAGCCCAAGGTTAGTGCCATACCGGCTCTGATTTCACCGGGCTCTGGTCAACCGTGGGCGGGCGAAAGCTCCAGGCAACTGCGGTGGCGGCAAGTCCTGCCAGAAGTGGTACCAAAAACCCGGCAGAAGCGCCGTGATGGTCGACCGTCCAGCCGGCAATTGCGGCTCCTGGAGCGACCCCGACCGCCATGCCTGTGGTGGTCCAGGTGAGCGCCTCGGTCAGCCGGGAGTTCGACACGTCGCGCTCGATCACGTTGACCGCCGCGATCAACGTCGGGGAGATCATCACTCCGGCGAGGAACATCCCGACGGCCAGCCAGGGGATGCCCGGCAGGAACAGCAGGGGCACGAACAACAGTGAAAGGGCGAGGATCGTCCACCGGAGTCGAATGAGCGGATCGCGCGGCGGTGCCGACGCCCCGACGACGACCCCGGCGAGCAGGCTTCCCGCCGCCCAGATCGCGAGCACGACCCCGGACGCACCGCGGTGTCCGTGTGCAGTGGTGAACGCGACCACGATGACCTCGGTCGACCCGAAAAGGATCCCAAGCCCCAGCGACACCGCGACGACCGGCCCGAGCAGCCGCCACACGATCGGCTCCCTCGGCGCATCCGAGCCGATGCTCACCGGAGGCTGCGTACGTCGTTGGGCGGCCAGCGCCCAGGAGCCGAGTGTGGCCGCAGCGGCCGCGACGAGCAGCCCGGAGGACTCCGTGACCTCGAGCGTCAGGAACGTCACCAGCACCGGCCCGACCACGAACACGACCTCGTCGAGCACGGCCTCGATCGAGAACGCCGTGTTGAGCTGGTCGCGATGTGCGACGGCATGTGTCCAGCGTGCCCGCACCATGCTGCCGGTCTGCGGGGTTCCGAGTCCCGCCACGGCCGCGCACACGTGCGGCCACGGCGTCGACCATTCGGACTCGATCGCCACGAGGGTCAGCGCGATGCCGACCGCGTAGATCAGTCCGACCGCGAGCAGTACGCGAGCCTGGCCCCACCGGTCGGCCAGTCGGCCCTCCAGGGGTCCGAAGGCGGCCGCGGCCAGGACGTACGACGCCGCGACGGTCCCGCCCTGCGCGTACGACCCCGTGCGCTCCGACACCAGCAGCACGATGCCGAGACCCACCATCGAGAGCGGCAGGCGGGCGACCGCGGCGGTGGCGGAGAACATGGCTGCGCCAGGACGCGAGAGCACCTCGCGATACGTCGACAACATCTGGGCACCTCCGGACTGCGCACCTTAGCGCTGGCGTGAGAAAGTGTGCTCATGGATCCCCGGCCATTCGATGCGCTGCTGCTCGTGTCGTTCGGTGGTCCCGAACGGCCCGAGGACGTGCTGCCGTTTCTGGAGAACGTCACCTCCGGGCGTGGCATCCCGCGCGAACGCCTCGAGGAAGTCGGCCAGCACTACCACCTGTTCGGCGGCAAGTCACCGATCAACGAGCTCAACCTCGAGCTGCTCGACTCGTTGCGCAAGGACTTCGCCGACAACGGCCTCGACCTGCCGATCTACTGGGGCAACCGCAACTGGGACCCCTATCTCCACGATGCGACTCGGCAGATGTCCGACGACGGCATCAAGCACCCGATCTGTTTCATCACCAGTGCCTATTCGTCGTATTCCGGCTGTCGGCAGTATCGCGAGGACCTGTTCGACGCCGCGAACGGGCTCGACATGAAGCTCAGCCGGCTGCGGCACTACTTCAACCACCCCGGCTTCGTCGGACCGTTCGTGCAGGCGACGAAGGCGGCCCTCGCTGAGGCCCCGGCCGGCACCCAGGTGGTCTTCGTGACGCATTCGATTCCCGACTCGATGAATGCGGCCAGCGGTGGCCCGGGGTGCGGAGCGTACGTCCGTCAGCACGAGCAGGTCGCGGCCCTCGTGGCTGCGGAGGCCGGCGCCGACCAGTGGTCGCTGGCCTATTGCTCGCGATCCGGCTCGCCGCACATGCCGTGGCTCGAGCCCGACATCAACGACCACCTCCGCGAGCTGCGTGAGTCGGGGATCGAGTCGGTCGTGGTCGTGCCGATCGGCTTCGTGTCCGATCACATGGAAGTCATCTACGACCTCGACACTGAGGCGACAGCGACGGCCAAGGAGCTCGGCATGCGCTTCGACCGGGTCGACACCCCCGGAGCGCATCCCGCGTTCGTGGCGATGGTTCGTGAGCTCGTCCTCGAGCGGGCCGCGATCGAACGCGGTGAGCAGGTCGAGCGCCCGACACTTGGCACGATGGGTCCGTCGCACGACGTGTGCCCGATTGATTGCTGCCTCAACCCGCGCTCACCGCTCCCGACGATCGCGTGAGCTCTCGCGAGGAGCTGCTGGCGCTGGCGCGCGCGGTCGGTGGGGAAGCCGCCGAGTTCGTGAGGGCCAGTCGGCCGGTCGGCAGGGTCGACGTGGCAGCCACCAAGTCGAGTCCGACGGACGCGGTGACCGAGATCGACCGGGCCTGCGAGCTGCTGATCCGAGACCGGTTGCTGGCGGCCCGACCCGACGACGGCATCGTCGGCGAGGAGGGTGACGACCTGATCGGCAGCTCCGGGGTCGACTGGATCGTGGACCCGATCGACGGCACGGTCAACTTCATCTACGGCATCCCGACGTACGCCGTCTCGATCGGCGCCAGTCGTGACGGTCAGGTGGTGGCCGGGTACGTCGTCAACATCGCGTCCGGCAGCGAGTGGGGCGCGGTGCTGGGGGGTGGGTCGTGGCGCTACGAAGGAGGACGACGGATCGGCCTGACCGCGCCGGTGGTCGAACGGCTCGATCACGCGCTCGTCGCCACCGGCTTCAACTACGTGCCCGAGATCCGCACGAAGCAGGCCGCCGCGATGGCGAAGTTCCTGCCGCAGGTGCGTGACATCCGTCGCATCGGCTCGGCGTCGCTCGACCTGTGCGCGCTGGCCGAGGGCCAGTACGACGCGTACGTGGAGGAGGGTCTCCACCCCTGGGACCTGGCTGCGGGAGGCTTGATTGCCAGCGAATCCGGCATCGTGCTCAGTGGCCTCGATGGCCCGCCCGACAAGCGGCTCGTGATGGCGGCGCATCCATCGATTGCCGAGGAATATTTTGCCCTCGTACGCGCTTGTGGGTTCTGAGTGTGATTGAAGCCAGAAGGTGTGGCACAATCGCGCCGGTTGTTCCGCTGAAAATGGAGAGTTGATGGCTACCGATTACGACGCACCTCGCAAGACAGAAGAAGAGCAGTCCGAAGACAGCATCGAAGAGCTGAAGGCGCGTCGCCACGAGAAGAATTCCGGCAAGGTCGACGAAGACGAGACCGAGGCCGCAGAGTCATTTGAGCTGCCCGGAGCCGACCTGTCGCACGAAGAGCTGGCGGTCCAGGTCGTGCCCAAGCAGGTCGACGAGTTCACCTGCTCGTCCTGCTTCCTGGTGCACCACCGCAGTCAGCTTGCGTCCGACAAGAAGGGCGTCCTCATCTGCCGCGACTGCGCCTACTGACCTTCCTGGTCGACGTGCTCTGTGGAGCCGGTTCCGTGGGGACCGGCTCCTTTTTGTTTGCCGAACCTTCCGAGGCCAACGGTTTCATGCCCGGCGGAAGATGGCCGGTGGACTTGACCCAATAGGTCGAGGTGCCGCGCCGAACGGCAACCTTGACCAGCTCAGCGAGTCCACCGCCGACGACGGCCCACGCCACGGCCTCACCGGTACGTACGTCCGGGTGGCGACCGTTGATCGGAGGCTTGCGACCGGTGGCCGCCCGCCACACGGCGCCCGCCACGCGGTGCGCCAAGATGCCGGCAGCGACCGTCGAGCCACGGTCCATGAGCTTCCAGGCGCCCTTGCCTCCGGCCGAGGTCTTGGCCGGAGGGGCGGCAGCGACCTGGCTCTTGGTCTTCCTACTCTTCTTCGGCATCGGGCTCCCTGATCGTCTGGTGGGCCGAGGGTTGACGACCAGTCTGTCCCAGCGCGGCCGCGAGCGCCTCCGGATGACGGCTCGACAGCAGCCAGTACGGAGTGGGGTCGCTGTCGTCGGCGACCGTCACGAGCACTCCGCGGTCGAGGTAGGGACGGGTCACCAGATAGGCACGGGCGTCCGCGCCGGTGCTCATCTGGGTGCGGTACGCCGAACGGTTGAGCATCTCCACACCGCCGAGGTGTGGACGATCAAGCATCGCACTGCCGACCCGCAACCCTGCGTCTCCCACCGAGATCTGCAGCGCTCCGTAGCGTGCGACGCCGAAGGCACTCAGCCCGGCCACGACCGCGGCCACCGCGATGGCAACGGGCCAGTTGGCCACCACCAGCACGATCCAGCCCCATACGACGCCGAAGCCGAGCGCGGCGAGCCACCAGGAGATCGGTGCGCGGAGTCGCTCACTGTAGGTCGTCACCGTCCCAGCCTGCCTCATCCCGCCACGGCTCACGACGCAGGTAGGGTCGCTGACATGACTGAGGTGACCATCACGAGGCTGGATGCCGGTGTCCCGCTGCCCGCGTACGCCCACCCGGGCGATGCCGGCGCGGACCTGGTGACCACGATTGATCTCATCCTCGGTCCGGGGGAGCGAGGACTCGCTCCGACCGGTATTGCGGTCGCGCTGCCCGAAGGTTTCGCGGCCTTCGTCCATCCGCGGTCCGGTCTCGCACTCCGCGAGGGATTGTCGATCGTCAACACGCCGGGCACGATCGATGCCGGATATCGCGGTGAGATCAAGGTGCTCCTGATCAATCACGACCTGCACGCCTCGGTGCATCTGACCCGTGGCGATCGCATCGCCCAGCTGGTGGTCCAACGGGTCGAGCACGTCACGTTCACCGAGGTGGATGAGTTGACTGATTCCGCTCGCGGAGCCGGAGGCTACGGTTCCACGGGTGGTCATACGGCCACCGAACTGCACGAAGAGGGAAGCTGATGGCACGCCTGCGCAAGAAGGACCGCGGCGCTGAGGCGGCTGATGAGGTCGAAGACGCCGCTCCGGCGCCCGAAGCAGACCCGCGCCGCAACGGCCCCTGGGACTCCTCCGAGAAGACCCCGGACGAGGATGAGTCCTACCTTGACCTGGGTCCGCTGCTCATCCGCGGGCACGATGACCTGACCATCCAGCTTCCCGCCGACGGTGAGGACGGGGAGATCGGCTCGGTCATTCTCGTCACCGAGGACTCCGCGCTCGAGCTTCGCGTATTCGCCGCCACCCGCTCCGGCGGACTGTGGGACGAGGTGCGTACGGATCTGGCCGAGGAGGTGACCCGCCTGGGCGGCGAGTCGACCGTCGTCGACGGCCCCTACGGCGCTGAGCTGCACATCGCGGTCCCGGCGACGTCGCCCGAGGGCGAGGAGGGCCTGCAGCCGAGTCGGATCATCGGCATCGAAGGGCCACGGTGGTTGCTCCGGGCGACGGTCCTCGGTGCCGCAGCCCTCGATCTGACCGACGACGGACTCCTGATGACCGCGTTGCGAGACGTCATCGTCGCGCGTGGGGCAGAGCCGCGCATCCCCCGTGAACCACTTCTGCTCACAGTGCCCGAAGACGCCATCCTGCTACCGGACGAGGACTAGAATCGAAGTATGGGACGCATCAGCAGGACCCTCGATCGACTCTCGAGCGAAAACCAGGAAGCCGGCGAGCTCAAGCAGGAAGCCGCCAAGGCCGGCTGCTCGCTGATCGCCTCACAGGCCGACCGCTCCGTGGTGACGATCCACGGCGTTCTGCGCTCGGTGACGCTCCGCCCAGTCGACGGGGTCACCGCACTCGAAGCCGAGCTGTACGACGGTTCAGCCGGCGTCACGCTCATCTGGCTGGGCCGGCGCAAGATCGAGGGCGTCACGGCCGGCCGTCAGCTGAAGGCATACGGCCGCATCGGCACCCGCGGCGGCGATCGGGTCATCTACAACCCGCGCTACGAACTCGAGGCATGACCACACCTCACGACACCGTCGAGCAGCTCGTTCGGGACAAGCTCGCTGAGGCCCTCGGTGGCCCTCGTGGTGTCGTCGAGAGTGCCGTTCCCACCGCCGTGTTCACGGTGTTGTTCGTCACGACGCACGAGCTGAGGCTCTCCCTCATCGTCAGCGTGGTCGTGACGGCGGTCCTGCTCCTGCTCCGGGTCGTGCAGCGCCAGCCTGTGCAGTTCGTTCTGAACGCTCTCGTCGGGATCGGCATCGGAGCACTGTTCGCGTCTCGGGCTGGCGGTGGCGAGGAGGCCAAGGCCGTCGCGTACTTCCTGCCCGGCATCCTCTACAACGCGGGATACGCGCTCCTCTTCATCGTGTCGATCGTCGTGGGTTGGCCGCTGGTGGGATTCATGGTCGGCAGTGTCATGGGCGACCCGACCGAATGGCACCACGACCGCGCCCTCGTGCGGCTGTGCTCGGTGCTGACCGCAGTCATGGCGGTGCCCTGCGTGGTGAGGGTCCTGGTCCAGTACCCGCTCTACCTGTCGGGTCACGTCGGTTGGCTCGGCACGAGCAAGCTGGCGCTCGGCTGGCCGCTCCAGCTCGCCTCGTTCGCTGTGATGATCTGGTTGCTGAGCCGCAACCGCACACCAATCGAGCCCGGGTCCCTCTGATCCGGCCTGATCAGCCCTTGGGGGACAGCAGCTCGCCGAGACGGTCCTCGGAATCCTCAGGCGTGACGAACAACAGCTCATCGCCGGCCTCGACGGAGCGGTCGTTGTCGGGCGTATGGATCGCGTTGTCACGCAAGATCGCCACGAGCACGACGTCGTCGGGCCATGGCACCTCACTGACCCGCTTGCCGACGAAGGGCGAGTCCTCGGGCATGGTCAGCTCGACAAGGTTGGTGTTGCTCTGGCGGAACGTGAACAGGCGTACCAGGTCACCGACCGCGACGGCTTCCTCCACGAGGGCCGCCATCAGGCGTGGTGTCGAGACGGACACGTCGACGCCCCAGGACTCGCTGAACAACCATTCATTGCTCGGGTGGTTGACCCGACCAACGGTGCGCGGCACGGCGAACTCGGTCTTTGCCAACAGCGAGATGACCAGATTGGCCTTGTCGTCACCGGTCGCCGAGATGACGACGTCGCATGACTCGAGCTGCGCCTCCTCCAGCGATGACAGCTCGCACGCGTCAGCGAGGAGCCATTGGGCGTCGGGCACCGCATCGGCCCGGATCGAACCGGGGGACTTGTCGATCAGCAGCACCGAGTGGCCGTTGCCGATGAGCTCCTGGGCGACCGAGCGGCCCACGGCCCCTGCCCCCGCGATCACGACGCGCATCAGTCGGCCTCGGGTCCGGCCTCGAGCGCAGCGAGCGCGGCGGCGGCGTTGTCCTCACGCATGAACAGGCTCAAGTAGTCGCCCTCCTGGATGACCGTGTCAGGTGTGGCGATGACTCCGGTGCCGAGACGGCGCAGGAATGCAACGCGTACGCCCGCGGCGTCCTCGAGCTCGGAGATCCGGCGGCTGATCCAAGGGGTCGGCGCATAGACCTGGTCGAGGCGGACCTCGCCGGTCTGGTCGCGCCACGCGGGCTCGGTGCCGGCCGGTACGAGTCTCCGAAGAACTTGATCGGCTGCCCAGGGGACGGTTGCCACCGTGGGTACGCCGAGACGCTCGTAGACCTCGGCGCGACCCGGGTCGTAGATGCGGGCGACCACGTTGCCGACCTTGAACTGTTCGCGGGCAACCCGCGCGGAGATGATGTTGGAGTTGTCACCACTGGAGACTGCAGCGAAGGCGTCTGCGTGTTCGATGCCGGCCTTGATCAGCACGTCGCGGTCAAATCCCATGCCGGTCACCGTGAGACCGCTGAAACTGGGGCCGAGACGGCGGAATGCGTCGGGGTTGGAATCGATCACGGCGGTGGTGTGCCCACGATCTTCGAGACTTCGGGTGAGGGTGGATCCGACACGTCCGCAGCCCATGATCACGATATGCACGCAGGCGACGCTACACCTGCAATGACCGTGGTGCGCACGGAAGGTGAGGCGGGACTAGCATCATCGTCGTGGGCATCACCGAGGCGGCCAAACGCGCATTGGTCGGCCGCAAGCTTCGCAGCACGCAACTCGGTGAGACTCTCCTACCGAAGCGCATTGCGCTGCCGATCTTCGCGAGCGACGCACTGTCGTCGGTGGCGTATGCCCCCGACGAGATCTTCCTGACCCTGTCGCTCGGCGGCCTCTCGGCGTACGCGTTCAACTGGAAGATCGGGCTCGCGGTTGCGGCGGTGCTGTTCATCGTGGTGGCGTCCTATCGCCAGAACGTGCACGCCTATCCGAGTGGCGGCGGCGACTACGAGGTGGCGACGGTCAACCTCGGCCCGACCGCGGGACTCACGGTCGGTAGCGCGCTGCTCGTCGACTACGTGCTGACCGTTGCCGTGTCGATCTCGTCCGGCGTCCAGAACGCGGCGTCGGCGCTGCCGTGGCTCGACGGGCATGAGGCGACTGCCGCCTCGGTCCTGGTCATCTTGCTCATGGCGATGAATCTGCGCGGCACGAAGGAGTCGGGCCGGGCATTCGCGGTGCCGACCTATCTGTTCATGATCTCGATCATCCTGATGGGCCTGTGGGGCTACACCCGCTATCTCACCGGTGATCTCCCGCATGTGGACAGTGCCAAGTACACGATCGAGCCGAGCGCCCAGTTCGCCAACGGGTTCACCGGTATCGCGATGGTGTTTTTGCTCGCCCGCGCGTTCTCCTCGGGCTGCGCGGCACTGACCGGAGTCGAGGCGATCAGCAACGGCGTTCCAGCGTTCCAGAAGCCGAAGAGCAAGAACGCTGCGACGACGCTGTTCCTGCTGGGGTCGCTCGCGATCACGATGTTGATGAGCATCCTCGTCCTCGCCGACCTGATGAAGCTCCGCTACGTGCAGGATCCGGCCAAACAGCTGATCGGCGCCAACGGCAAACCCGCAGGCAGCGGCTACGACCAGGACACCGTGATCGGCCAGCTGGCCAAGGCGCTCTACAGCGACTTCACCCCGCTGTTCTACTTCACGATCGCGTGCACGGGCGTGATCCTGGTGCTCGCCGCCAACACCGCGTTCAACGGCTTCCCGGTGCTCGGATCGATCCTGGCGCGTGACGGCTACCTGCCACGCCAGCTCGACACCCGCGGCGACCGGCTCACGTTCAGCAACGGCATCATCTTGCTGGCTCTCGCCGCCATCGTGCTGATCCAGGCGTACGACGCCGAGGTCACCAAGCTCATCCTGCTATACATCGTCGGCGTCTTCGTGTCCTTCAACCTCAGTCCGCTCGGCATGATCCGGCACTGGACCCGGCACCTGATGTCCGAGAGCGTTCCCGCAGTGCGCGCCAAGATGATGC
>JAWWPE010000115.1:0-10599 GCA_033850895.1 Nocardioidaceae bacterium
AGCGACTGCTCGGTCTCGGCACGGGGGATGCCCGATAGCCTGATCGGGTGGACTACGCCTTCGACATCGCCCGCCACGACCGCGCCGCTCACCTCCGCAAGGACGACGCCTGGCGCACCGGCGACCAGGACGTACGGGTCATGGTGATCGGCGGCGAACACGTCGCGACCGTCGGCGGCAAAGGCATCCGCTGGATCGGCCTCGACGAGGCGCCCGACGGTCAGTGGTTGTTCCTCGGCATCAAGGACGATGTCCGCTACGCCGCTGTGATGGTGGATCGGGTGCCCGACGAGCTCGAGCCCGTCAGCCTCCGCACGCTCGGCCCGAGCATCGCAACCGACGAGGCATCGCTTGCCGTGCACGCGGTGGGCATCGCCCGCTGGCACCAGACCCACGGACACTGCGCGAAGTGTGGTGCGGTCAGTGACCTGGCCGAGGCCGGACACGTACGCATCTGCCCGACCTGCGGCACGCACCACTTCCCACGTACGGACCCCGCCGTCATCATGCTGATCACCGACGGCGAGGACCGCGCGTTGCTCGGCCGACAGCCCATCTGGCCGGAAGGACGGTTCTCGACCCTTGCCGGATTCGTCGAGCCGGGGGAGACCCTCGACGACGCCGTACGCCGTGAGGTCATGGAGGAGGTCGGCATCCAGGTCGGCACGGTGACCTATGCGGGCAGCCAGCCGTGGCCGTTCCCGTCGAGTCTGATGCTGGGATTCTTCGGCGAGGCGCTGAGCACCGACATCACGGTGGATCAGAACGAGATCGCCGAGGCCCGCTGGTTCACCCGCCAGGAAGTCACCGACATGACCGCGTCCAGCGAACTGCTGCTGCCGCCCAACGTCTCGATCTCGCGCTGGCTGCTGCAGACCTGGCACGGCGGCACGATCCACGGAAAGTGGGCCTAGGCGCTCAGAGCAAGCTGGGCTTTCACCTGGGCGACTGAGGGATTGGTGAGTGCGGTGCCGTCGGCGAAGATCAGGGTGGGGACGGTCTGGTTGCCGTTGTTGGCCCGCTCGACGAGGATCGCAGCCTCGGGCTGAGCCTCGATGTCGACCTCGTCGAACTCGATGCCTTCACGCTTGAGCTGCCCCTTGAGTCGGTGACAGTAGCCACACCAAGGGGTGGAGTAGACCGTGAACGTGCCCGACATGTTGTGTCTCCTTCGACGACTAGTCTGATCATCTCAACACCGGCCCGCCCTCGCTCATTCCGGGCCACCCCAGCACTTGAGGAGTATGTGTGCCCGAAGCCGACGACCTGCTGACCGGACTCGACCCCGAGCAGCGCGACGTGGCCCGGGCTCTTCGGGGTCCGGTCAGTGTCATCGCGGGTGCCGGCACCGGCAAGACAAGGGCGATCACGCACCGCATTGCCTACGGCGTGGCGACCGGGGTCTACAAGCCCACCGAGGTGCTGGCCGTCACGTTCACCCGCAACGCCGCCAACCAGATGCGCACCCGACTTCGGGCGCTCGGTGCTGATGGCGTGCAAGCGCACACGTTTCACGCCGCAGCGCTGCGCCAGGCCCAATATTTCTGGCCTCAGGTCTACGGCGGGGCGTTCCCCGAGATCACCGCCTCGAAGTTCGCCCTCGTCGCCGAGGCGGGCCGTCGCATGGGCCTGCGCACCGACACCGCGTTGCTGCGAGACCTGTCGGCCGAGATCGAGTGGGCCAAGGTCAGCAACATCCGACCGGCCGACTACGCCGCACAGGCCGGCCCCGCCCGACGCGAGGTGGCCGACCTCGACCACACCACGGTCGCCACCCTGTTGACGGCCTACGAGGACGTCAAGCGCGACCGGGGCCGCATCGACATGGAGGACATCCTGCTCGTCACGGCGGCGATCCTCGCCGATGACGAACGCATCGCCGCGCAAGTACGTCGGCAGTACCGCTGGTTCGTGGTCGATGAGTTCCAGGACGTCAACCCGCTGCAGTCCACGCTCCTCGAGCTGTGGCTGGGAGGCCGCAACGACATCTGCGTCGTCGGTGATCCACGCCAGACCATCTACTCGTTCGCCGGTGCCTCGCCGGAGATCCTTCGCACGTTCGCGCGCCGTCACGAAGGCGCAGAGCGCCACGAGCTCGTCCGCAACTACCGCTCGACCCCGCAGATCGTGGCGGCCGCCAACGCGGTGTTCAGCAAGGCGCCGAGCGCCAATGAGGGCGTACGCCTCCAGTCCCAGCAGGAGCCAGGAGATCCGGTGACCTACGTCGGCTACCCCGACGAGCCGGCCGAGGCAGATGCCGTCGCCAGTGAGATCGCCCTGCTGCACCGGCGCGGCACGCCGTTCAAGGAGATGGCGATCCTGTTCCGCATCAACGCGCAGTCCGAGGCGTTCGAGGAGGCGCTGGGCGAGCACGGCATCCCCTACGTCATGCGTGGCGGCGAGGGATTCTTCCGCAGGGCCGAGGTCCGCCAGGCGATCGCGCTGCTGCGTGGAGCGGCGCGCGCTGGTGAGGGTGGAGATCAGCTCGTCGACGAGGTGCGGGCCGTGCTGTCCAGCATGGGCCACACCGATGAGCCGCCGGCCGGGGTCGGAGCCGTCCGTGACCGGTGGGAGTCCCTGCACGCGATCGTCTCGATGGCCACCGACCTGGCGGAGTCGGACGAGGCCGCCGACCTGACGGCGTTGGTCGCCGATCTCGACCGCCGGGCCGAGCAGGCCCACGCGCCCGCCGCCGACGGGGTGACCCTGGCGACCCTGCACTCGGCCAAAGGCCTGGAGTGGGACGCCGTCTTCTGCGTCGGTATGCACGAGGGCATGATGCCGAGCGTGCACGCCGACACCCCGGCGATGGTCGAGGAGGAACGCAGGCTGTTCTACGTCGGCCTGACCCGTGCGCGTCGCGACCTGACGATCTCCTGGGCCGCCACCCGCAAGCGCGGCGGCCGAGGCAATCGTGGCCCGACCAGGTTCCTCGACACGTTGCTGCCGGCCAACCACGGAGCTCGTCAGGCCGTTAACCAGCCCAAGCAGCGCAAGGTCGCACGTTGCCGGGTGTGCAACATCGTGCTGGCCGTCGCCGACCGCAAGGCCGGACGCTGTGCCGACTGCCCGGCGACCTACGACGAAGAGCTCTACGAGCGGCTCCGCACCTGGCGCACCGAGCAGGCGACCGAGCAGGCCAAGCCGGCCTACGTGATCTTCACCGACGCCACCCTGCAGTCGATCGCTGAGATCAAGCCGAGTGACGAGACCGCGTTGGCGACCGTCCCGGGCGTTGGCCCGGCCAAGCTCGAGAAGTACGCCGAGTCGGTGCTGGCCCTGGTCAAGGGCTGAGGGCGCGCCTCAGGCTTCGGCAAACCCCGGGAGCGACTCCTCCAGGATGCCGCGGAACGGCGCGGTCGCCCCGAGCTGGCTGAGCACGCCGATGCCACCGACCCAGACCCGGTGGATCAGCAAGTACTGCGGCGGCAGGTTGATCTTCATGGCCGTACCCATGCCGTCTGACGTCGGCGCACTGACCCGTTGCATCTGCGCGCGCATCCACGCGCGGGTGAACGTGAACCGCTCCACGCTGGCCGGCTCCACGAAGGGCCCGATGTAGCGCGCGACCGTGTCGGGATCGAGGTCGACGCCTGGCTTGAGGAAGCCCTCGTCGCGCAGGCCGTCGAGCACGCTGTCATAGTCACCGGCAACCGCGAAGCGGAGCAGCCGACCCATCGAGGACGGCAGTCCCTCGGGGAGCCGGGCCACCGCGCCGTAGTCCACGACGCCGAGGCGCCCGTCGGGCATGATCCGGAAGTTTCCGGGGTGCGGGTCCGCGTGCAGCATCCCGGCTCGTTCCGGCCCCGCGAACAGGAAACGGACGTACGCCTCGCCATAACGATCGCGCTGCTCCTGCGTGCCTTCGGTGATGATCTGGGCCAGCGACGACTCGCTCTCGAGCCAGGTGGAGACCAGGGCGCGCTCGGTGTGGGCGAGCGGCTCGGGCACGACGATGTCCGGGTCACCGGCGAACTCGGTCGCGAACACGCTCTGGGCGCCGGCCTCGAGCGAGTAGTCGAGCTCCTCGGCGACGCGGTCCTGCAGCTCGCGTACGAGTGGTTTGACGTCGAGTCCCGGCGCCAGAATGCCGAACAGCCGGGCCAGCCGCGCGATCTGACGCAGGTCGGCAGTCAGGGCCTTGGCGGCACCCGGATATTGCAGCTTGACCGCGACATCGACCGGCACGCTGCCCGGCACCGCCGGGTCGACCCACGTCGCCCGGTGCACCTGCCCGATCGACGCGGATGCCGCCGGCGCGTCGCCGAACGTCGGGAACTGCTCGCGCCAGTCGGCACCGAACTCGTCGGTGAGCACGCGATGCACGACACCCGGCGGCATCGGCGGAGCGGAGTCCTGCAGCTTGGTCAGCGTCTCTCGGTAGGGGCCGATGAACTCCTCCGGGAGCGCGGCCTCGAAGATGCTCATCGCCTGGCCGAACTTCATCGCGCCGCCCTTGAGCTGGCCGAGCACCGAGAACACCTGGTCGGCAGTGCGACGCTGCACATCGCTCAGCACCGCGTTGGCCGGCGCGCCCACGATCCGCTTGCCGACACCGAGGGTCGTACGGCCGGCGAAACCGACCGGCAGGGAGGCGAGGCGGGCCGTACGCGCGAAGGCGCTTCCGCTCAGCGCCCGCCCCTTTGGCACGTCCTTCGAAGGAACGTTCTCCTTCGGGGTCTCGGGCACGTCTCTCAGGATAGTCGTGAAGGCATGACCGCACCGGGTGGCTAGGCGGCCGTGAGCAGGTCACACGCGCAACCGTGGTGGAACGCCAAGGGCCACGAGCCGCGCTGGTCGTGTCCTGGACCGACGACCAGGAACTGTCCGACGCTGCGCACGGAGCGCCCGTCGCAATAGTTCAACACCTCGACCGCGAGCTCGAGTGCCGCCGCCTGCACCGTGACCGCACTCAGCGCCGGCGGGGTGATCGCGTGCCGCCCGAGCTGCGGCAGCAATGCCGTCCACGCGTTGTCCCAGTCGGCGCGATGCCGGTCGTGGCACGAAACGCAAGGGGTGCGACCCGGACTGACCAGGGGACCGATGCGTACGCGATCCTCGTCGATCACCACCGGCAGGTGGTCGACGCCGTCGAGGGTCGGGCGTTCGAACAACGAGCGGGCAGGCTCACCGCACGAGGCGACGACCAGGAGGTGCGGATCGGCCGAGTCGAGATCCTGCAGGCCCGACTGGGCGAGCACCGCTCGCGCGCCGTCGACGAGAGGACGGCTGGCCGAGTCGTGGCGAAATGCCAACCGGAACGCCGGCCGGGCTGCCAGGCGGGTCGGGTCCTCGCCCGCGAGGTCGGCGTGCCGCGCCTCCGCGTCGAGACCGCGTCGTTGCGGAGCGCTCCACCGGGAGGCGTCGAACACCACCCGGAGTGCCCGCAGCTCGCGCATGAGATCGACGATCGCCACGTCGAGCTCGGGGATGTTGTCGCGCACGTACGCCTGCAGCCGTGCCACGTCGCGAGACCCGTCGAGCAGCCGCAGCAGCGCGTACAGCCCCGGCTGGTCGGCGATGAGGACGCCCGGCGAGGTGCCGACCTGCAGGGTCGAGGCGTCTCGCCGCAGCAGCGGAGCACCGGGTCGGAGCGCAGGTCGGAAGGTCATGCCCGACAGCGTGGACCGCAGTGGCTGGGATCGCCGAACGGGTCGTCCACAGCTGCCCCGGGACAAAAGCTGCGGGGGACCCGACGGTGTCGGATCCCCCGCAAAGTTCGGGGAAGTACGGGGCTTGCGCCCCGCGCGTGGACTACGCCTTGCCGAGGATCCGGTTCAGCTTCGTGCCACAGACCGGGCAGATGCCCTTGGCCATACGAGTGCCCTTGTCACTGACGTGGACCTCGCCTGACGTCTCGCGCTTTTCCTTGCACTTGACGCAGTAGAAATCGCCACTCCATGTTTCTGCCATTGCGGCCTCCTAGCCGATGTGGTGCTACTCACACTGAGCGTACGCGTGAGGCGGCCGTTTCACGCTCAGCTGAGCGCAAAAGCTCTCGGCGAGTCGCGGGGGAGTCCTGGGACGAAAAAGAGGCTCCGGGCGGAGCTTGCCTTCCCCTGCGAGCTCCGCCCAGAGCCTCGATTGGCGATCACGCTAGGCCCGGTCGGGCACGTGGTCAACCGATTTCGAACAACTGTTGTCCACGCCTGTGGATAACAGTGGGGACAAGTTGTGGGGAACGCCGAGAGGTGTTGTGGACACGATGCCTCGAGCCGGTGCACAACCTGTGCGTTGCCAGCTGGCCATCTGCCGCCCCGCGCTCATGACCTGCTGAAACACACCGAGCGCGTTGTGGACGAAAAATAGGTCGTCGCCAACGGCTACGGTTCTGGCATGAGCGAGGTGGAGATCCGGCGGAGCAGCCGGCGGCGTCGGACGGTGCGTGCCTATCGCGAAGGCGACAAGACGATCGTGCTGATGCCGGCGCATCTTTCGAAGGCCGAGGAGGACCGCCACGTCCGCAGCCTGGTCGAACGCCTCGACCGCCGTGAGAAGCGCGTCCGACCCAGCGATGACGAGCTGATGACCCGCGCCGGTGCGCTGTCCCGCACCTGGCTCGACGGCCGAGCCGAGCCGTTGACGGTCCGCTGGGTCTCCAACCAGAACACCCGATGGGGGTCGTGCACCAGCGTCGACCGCAGCATCCGGCTGTCCGACCGGCTCAAGGGCATGCCCGAGTGGGTCGTCGACTACGTCCTGCTGCACGAGCTGGCGCACCTCATCGAGGCCAACCACAGCAAGCGCTTCTGGGCGTTGGTCGAGGCCTACCCGCAGACCGAGAGAGCTAAGGCGTTCCTCGAAGGCGTGTCCTGGCAGCAGCGATGAGATCGCGCACTTCCTGATCCGTGTCGGTCGGCAGTGCATCGACATCGAACCACGCCAGGTCGTCCGACTCGTCGCTGATGACGTGCTGGGACCCCGGCGGGGCGACCGCGACGTACTCCACGTCGAGGTGGTGGGCCGGCTGGATGGGCCCGCAGAACGGCACTTCGTGGCGCGACAGCAGCACCGGTACGTCGTCGATCGCCAGCTGTTGGATCCCGCTCTCCTCCCGTCCTTCCCGCAATGCTGCGCCGGCAAGGGTGGCATCGGACGGTTCGCAGTGGCCGCCGGTCTGCAGCCACAGCTTCGCCAGGCGGTGCAGGGTCAACAGCACCTGCCGGTGATCGGCGGAGAAGATGATGACGCTGCCGGTCAGATGGTCGGGGTGGCACTCGCGAAGCATCGCGTCAGGGTTGGCATCGAGGTGGGCCAGGAACACCCGCCGCAGCCGTTCCTGGTCGGGGCCGGGTGCGGGCCAGTCCGTGAGAGTCGCGTACGCGTCGGCGTGCAGCGTCACTCGCTGCTGTCGCCGTCGAGCAGCTCGCTGATCGCGGCGTCGAAGTCAGCGTCGGACGCCGAACGGTTCTCGCCCTGCGCGAAGCCCAGCGGATCATCGAGGTCTGCGGCGGACGGCATCAGGTCGGGGTGGCTCCAGACCGCGTCGCGGGCATCGGGCCCCTGCCGGTCGCGGAGCGCAGCCCACAACGTGCCGGCCTCGCGCAGCTTGCGGGGCCGCAGCTCGAGCCCGACCAGCGAGGCGAATGTCGCCTCGGCCGGACCGCCCGCCGCACGCCGGCGACGCATGGCCTCGGCGAGCGGGGTTGCCGCGGGCATCCGGTCCTTGGTCGCCTGCGCAACGACCTCGTCGACCCAGCCCTCGATGAAGGCCAGCAGTGCTTCGAGACGTTCGAGGGCCTTCTGCTGGGCCGGTGTCCGCTCGGGCTCGAACAGCCCGTTGCTCAGCGCTTCCTGAATCTCCTCAGGACGTGAGGGGTCGAGATTCTGCAGCTGCGCCTCGATCGCCGAGGTGTCGATCGTGGTGCCACGGCCGAACTCCTCGATCGCGCCGACCAGCGCGGGTCGCAGCCAACCGGCGTGGTGGAACAGTCGCTGATGCGCGCACTCGCGCAGCACGACGTAGAGGAGTACGTCGGACGCTGAGTGCTCGAGACCTTCGCCGAACGCCGCCACGCCCTCGGGCACCACGGCAGCAATCCGGTCGGGGCCGAGCGGGATCCCGATGTCGGTCGACGACATGACCTCGCCGGCAAGCCCGCCGAGTGCCTGACCGACCTGCTGTCCGAACATCGCCCCACCGGCCTGCGACAGCATCCCGATCAGCGGTCCAGCCATCTGCTTGGCTTCCTCGGGCAGGGCGTCGGCCATCGAGCTGACCACGTGCTCGGCGATCGGCTCGACCAGGGTCTGCCAGGTCGCGGCGGTGTGCTCGATCCATTCGGCCTTGCTCCACGCCACCGCAGTGGTGGCACCGGCCGGGATGCTGGTGGCGGCGTCGAGCCAGGTCTCGGCGAGTCGTGCGTCGTCGTCGACGGCACCCTGCTGGGCGCTGTTGGGCGACGGGTCGGGCCCGGCGGCGGCGAGGGTCTGGCGCGCGACGTCCTTGGCGAGATCGAAGTTGACGCTGCCCTCGTGCGGCGCGAACATCTTCTGCATCTGGCCCATGATCTGCTGCATGTCGATCTCTCCATTGGAGAGGGCGCCGAACATCTGCTCCATGGGCGTGCCGGCAAAGGGGTTCTGGGGTTCGTCGCGCTCGGAGTCGTCGTCGGGCATACCTCCAAGATAGCGAGTCGACCCAGCGGGGGAGCCCACGAACAACCCGGCCAATAGAGTTGACGACCATGGACGCCGTACGCCTGCTCGACATCCGCGACACCGCGCTGAGCCTCGATGAGGTCTATGGAGCGGTCACGGACGCGCGTGCGGGTGGCATCTGCGTGTTCATCGGCACCGTGCGCGACCACGACGCGGGGCGATCCGTCGAAGCCCTCGGCTACTCGTCGCACCCCACGGCGCTCGACAACCTGCGTGTCGTCGCCGAGCGCATTGCGGCTGAGTACGACGTCATCGCCCTGGCGGCGGTGCACCGCGTCGGAGACCTGACGGTTGGCGACCTCGCGGTCGTCGTGGCGGCGTCCGCGGCGCACCGGGCGGATGCGTTCGAGGCGTGTCGACGACTGATCGACGAGCTCAAGACCGAGGTGCCGGTGTGGAAGCACCAGACGTTCGCGTCGGGTGACGCCGAGTGGGTATGACGATGAGCCCGCGCGGAGGTTGCCGTGGCTGACTACGATTCCGGTGTGTCCGTCCCGTCGTACGCCTCCGGTCTCTCCGACCCGGAACCACTCAGTCGCCGCTACACCACGATGCTGGTGGCCGGGCTCTCGCTGATCGCCCTGACCTGCGTGGCGCTGTTGTTGCCGATGCCGTACGTGACGATGAAGCCGGGGCCGGTCTTCAACACCCTCGGCGACTTCCCGGACAACGGCAAGCCGACGATCGCGTTCGGCTCCGGCGTCAAGACCTATCCGACGAGCGGCACGCTCGACTTCACGACCGTCCGAGTGTCCAACGCGGACAACCACGTCAACTTCGGCGGCGTGATCGCCGGCTTCTTCAACAAGAACGTGGCGGTCGTCCCCAGGTCGTTGATCTACCCGGACGGCCAGAGCGAGAAGTCGTCGACCCAGCAGTCGGCGGCACAGCTCGACAGCTCCAAGGACTCCTCGCGTGTCGCGGCCCTGCGCGCGGCCGGCTACAAGGTCACCGGCGTCCCCGTGATCGCCGGGATCGTCAAAGGTGGCGCCGCCGCAGGCAAGCTCCGCACCGGTGACATCGTCAACGCCGTCAACGGCGTCACGCTCACCACGGACGAGGCCCTGGTCAAGGCGGTAGCCGCGCACAAGCCGGGCGACACGATCAAGGTGACGTTCACCCGGGACGGCGAGAAGCAGACCGCCTCGATCGTCACCAAACCCGATGCGGACAACCCCAAGCTGCCACGGATCGGCGTCACTCTCGGCACGAAGTACCGCTACCCGTTCAAGGTCGACAACAATGTCGGGCGCTCGATCGGCGGGCCCAGTGCCGGCACGATGTTCGCCCTGGCGATCTACGACAAGCTGACCCCCGGGTCACTGACCGGTGGCAGGAAGATCGCCGGCACCGGCGAGATGGAGACCGACGGCACCGTGGCGCCGATCGGCGGAATCCGGCAGAAGATGGCCGGCGCACACCACGCCGGTGTGCAGATCTTCCTCGTGCCCGCCGCGAACTGTGCCGAAGCCACCGATGGTGACGATTTCGGTATGAAGCTGGTCAAGATCTCCACTCTCAAGGACGCGATCTCCTCGCTGGAGGCACTGGCCTCGGACAAGAGCGCGAAGGTGCCCGCGTGCAGCTGATGCCCGACTCGCCGCTGCGCAGGGCGACGCTCGAAGTCGAGTCGCACGTCGGTGCGCTGGGCTGGGACCAGGCGCCACGGCTGTTTGCCCTCGTACCGACGGCCGAGCTCGCGGCTCGCGAACCCGCGCTCGCCGCCCAGCTTGCCGACGACCCCGACGGCATCACTCCGGTCGAGCAGGACGGCATTCCCGCCGATCGCAGCCTCGAGGACGTACTCATCGGCATCACCTGGCCCGACACCGTCGCCGGATGCGCCGCGGTCATCGAGCGCATCATGCTGCCGCCGGAAGCCGAGGAATCATTGCCTGACGACCCGGATGACCTGCTCGCGGTGGTCGCCATCCATCC
>JAWWPE010000414.1:0-4212 GCA_033850895.1 Nocardioidaceae bacterium
CGTTGATGTACGGACCGGTGAAGGTGCGCCCCTTGACCGTCTCGGCACCGAAGGTCGAGAGGTCGATGTCGATGGCCCTGGGCGGCGAAAGCGGTGACACGCGGGCGTCGTCATCGGGCCCGAGACCAATCCGGAAGTCGGCGCCGAGCGGACCGGCGATCTCCTTGGCGAAGAACTGTCCGACAGATATGCCGGTGACGCGGCGGATGACCTCACCGACGAGATGGCCCTGGTTGACCAAGTGGTAGCCCGAGGCGGTCCCGGGCTCCCACCAAGGCTCCTGCGCGGCGAGCATTGCCGTGGACTTGTCCCAGTCGTACAGGTCGTCGACCGTCACGGGTTGTGCCCACCCGGAAACTCCGGAGGTATGACCCAGCAGCTGCGCCACGGTGACGGCGTCCTTGCCGGCGGCCCCGAACTCGGGCCAGTAGCGGACGACCGGCGCGTCGGGATCGAGCTCACCGCGATCGACCAGCACCAGCGCGGCGAGATTGACCATCACCTTGGTGATCGACCACACCGGCGTGATGGTGTCTGCCTGCCACGGGATCGTACGCGCGAGGTCGAACCAGCCGTCCCAGATGTCGAGGACGACCTCGCCGTCCTGGATGACGCACAGCGACGCACCCCGCTCGGTGCCGTCCTCGACCGCAGCACAAAGCTGGTCGACGACCGGTGCGAACCGATCGGCAGCCGTCGCGTCACTCATGCGACAACCGTAACTGGGGCCACCCAGATCAGGGGGTCATGACGCGCTCGTCCTTGACCGCTGCGACAGCCGGCTTCGGCTTGCGCAGGTACAGCGGAAGGACGATGGCGAGGTAGGACAGCCAGGCGATCGCCTGGAGCCACGAGGGGTTGGGCTGGTAGTTGACCGTGCCCTTCAGCAGCGTGCCCATCCAGCCTGCGGGGTTCTGCGGATTCCAACCGGGGGCGTGGACGTTGCTGATGTCGAACAGCGCGTTGCCGAGGTTTCCGATGCCGCCGACATTGCCGGTCAGCCGCGGCAGGAATCCGGCTTCCTGCAGGTCATAGATGCCGTACGCGAGCACGCCCGCGGCCACGATGATCAGGAGCGCACCGGTGATGGTGAAGAACTTGCCGAGGTTGACCTTGATCGCACCGCGATAGATGCCGAAGCCGAGGACGACGGCTGCCACGATGCCCGAGCCGGCGCCGATGAACGGACCGTTGGTGGTGGCGTTGTTGATCGTGGACCACATGATCGTGGCGGTCTCGAGACCTTCGCGCCCGACCGTGACGAAGGCAACCGTGGCGAGGGCCGTGGCGCCGAGCGCCAGCGCGTCCGACATCTGGCCCTCAAGCTCATGCTTGAGACCGCGCGCGGTGCGTCGCATCCAGAAGATCATCCAGGTCACCAAGATCGCGGCGAGGACCGACATCGAGCCGCCGACGCCCTCCTGCCAGTGGAACGACAGCTGGTCGAAGACGATCGTGACGGTTGCGAACACGGCTATGACCACGGCCAGCGCGGCGGCGACACCCATCCAGACGTAGCGGATCTCGTGGCGGCGCCCGGACTTCACGAGGTACGCGATCAGGATGCTGACGATCAGGCTGGCCTCGAGGCCTTCGCGCAGACCGATCAGGAAGTTTGCAAGCACGTCTCCGATCGTAACTTAGGGATGGCTTACCTTGCACATTGTGTGACTAAGAACTGCTGTCGTGCGCCTCAGGTTCGGAGGCTGCAGGTTCCAAAGCCTCGGTGAGCGGCTCGGCGGTGAGCCCGATCTGCCACGGCCGCGCACCCTGGTCGGCCAGCGAGGACTTCACCGCCTCGAGCGACAACGGATCGGGCGGCTCCCACGCAAGGCTGCGTACGAGGTGCGGGCTGATGAGATTCTCGGTCGGCAGGTTGTGCTGCTCGGCCAGCGCGGTGATGACCTCGCGCGTGCGTCCGAGACGGGCTGCGGCGACCGGGTTCTTGTCCGCCCACGCGCGCGGCGGCGGGGGACCCTCGGTGCGTAGTCCGGTCGTCGGGAGCTTGATCTCGTCGAGTGCGAGTCCGCGCTCGACGGCATCGAACCATTCGCTCAGGAAGCGGCGAGGTCCGCGGTTCTTCATGACCCGCATCGACTTCAGTGCGTTGAGGTCCTGCGGGGCTGCCACCGCGATCTCGAGGATCGACGCGTCCGGGAGTATGCGGCCAGGCGTGATGTCGCGGTCCGCGGCGATGCCGTCACGGGTCTGCCAGATCTCGCGGACGATCCCGAGTGTGCGGCGACCGCGAGCCTTGTGGATGCCGGACGTACGACGCCACGGCTCCTTGCGCTCGGGCGGCCCGGCGAACGTCAGCAGCGCCTCGAACTCCTCCGCTGCCCATTCCCGCTTGCCGGCCTCCTGGAGGTCGGCATCGATCAGGTTGCGCAGCTCGATCAGCACCTCGACGTCCAATGCGGCGTAGACCAGCCACGGGTCCGGGAGCGGACGGGTCGACCAGTCGGCAGCGGAGAACTCCTTGGCCAGGCTCAGTCCGAGGTAGTGCTCGACGAGCGCGGCGAGACCGACGCGCGGGAGATTGAGCAGGCGGCCGGCGAGCTCGGTGTCGAACAGCGCCTCGGGGTAGAGACCGACCTCGGCGAGGCACATCAGGTCCTGGGTCGCCGCGTGCAGGATCCACTCGGCGCCGTCGAATGCCGTGTCGAGCGGGACCAGGCTGTCGAAGGCGATCGGGTCCACGAGGTGGGTGCCGGACCCCTCACGGCGGATCTGTACGAGGTAGGCGCGCTGGGAGTAGCGGTAGCCCGAGGCTCGCTCGGCGTCGAGGGCGATCGGTCCGGTGCCGGCGGCGATGCGTTCGCACGTGGCGGCCAGCGCCTCCGGGGTGTCGACCACCGGCGGCAACGGCTCGCGGAGCTGGAGGCGTGGGGCCTCGGGTTCGACCGGCTCCGGCGTCTCAGCTTCGGTGGCGGCGGGCTCGGGGTCTTCGACCGAGGTCAACGAAGACCACGCCTGCGCTGCAGGGGCACCACGCCTGGTGCCAGCGGCGGGAGGCCGGCGATGGCGCACAACAGGTGTGTCCACGCCGTGGTGTGCGGACCCTTCTCCGACAGCGGCGTCCACGACGCGCGTACCTCGATCTGGGCGTTGCTGCCATCGGCATCCATCTCGCCGAAGCCCTCAGAACGTACGACCGTGACGCTTCCGCTCGCGGCGACGTAATCGCTGCCCTGCGCTTCGAGTGCCTCGATCAGCCAGCTCCAGCCGACGCTCGGCAGCACGGGATCGGCGGCCATGTCGGCCTCGACCTCCGCACGCGCGAACGTGACGCAGCGGAACGTGCCGCCCCAGGCATCATTGCCCGCCGGATCGTGCAGCAGGATGAACCGCCCGGTGGCGAGCTCCTCGTCGGCCACGAGCACGTCCCCGCTGATCGCGAATGCGAACGGCGCGATGCGTTGGGGCGCGGGCATCTCGTCGACCACGACCTCAGGGCGTAGGACGGCTTGGCGTACTTGGTCGACCGCAGCCGTGAATTGCGCGGGGGTGCGGTCTATTTCACTTCGGGCTCCCACCCTGTGATCGTATGCGCGGGAGGGCCAGCGCCCTAGGCCGACACTCCGCTGGTCGGGAGAGACTGGACCACCTGAGAGAATGAACGCGTGACCGAGACCCTCATCGACAGCGCCTTTCTGCAGGCGGCCCGTGGCGGACGTCCTGCCCACACGCCGGTGTGGTTCATGCGTCAGGCGGGCCGGGCGCTGCCCGAGTACCTCAAACTGCGCGAGGGCGTGCCGATGCTCGACTCGTGCTTCCGCACCGACATGATCGTCGAGATCACGATGCAGCCCGTGCGCCGCTATGGCGTCGACGCCGCGGTCTTCTACTCCGACATCGTGGTGCCGCTCAAGGCGATCGGCGTCGACCTCGACATCGTGCCCGGCACCGGTCCGGTGGTGGCCGAGCCCATTCGTACGCTCGGGCAGCTCGATCAGCTTCGCGACCTCGAGCCCGACGACGTCACCTCGATCACGGACGCCGTCACGGCTCTGGTCGGCGAGCTGGGAGCGACGCCCCTCATCGGGTTCGCGGGTGCGCCGTTCACCCTGGCGTCCTACCTCATCGAAGGCGGCCCGTCGCGCGACCACCGGCTGACCAAGCAGCTGATGTATTCCGAGCCCGACCTGTGGCACGCCCTGCTGGGTCGCATCGCAGCGATCGCGGGGCAGTTCCTGCGCCTGCAGGTCCAGG
>JAWWPE010000243.1:0-2962 GCA_033850895.1 Nocardioidaceae bacterium
CGTGGCGCCTGGCTCGTTCACGTCCACGACGAAGCCCTCCATAGCCTGCACTCCGCGGGTCGATGTCACCCTGACTGCGACGACCGGCTCCTGGTAGCCCGCCGGCACGTATGCCTATCAGTGGTACGTCGATGGCACCGCCGTCTCCGGTGCGACCGAGTCCACGTTCAGGCCAGGCCCCGACCAGGTCGGTGGCGAGATCACCGTCAGGGTCACCGCTTCGCGCACCGCGTACGACGACGCCAGCTCGACGTCCTCGCACACCGATGCCGTGGCACCCGGACTCCTCAAGGCGACGACCAAGCCGTCGGTGTCGGGCGTCCCGATGGTCGGCAGCAAGCTCGCCGCGCAGCCAGGCACCTGGTCCAAGACCGGGCTGAGCTATGACTACCAGTGGTACGCCGACGGCAAGGCGGTGTCGGGCGCGACCAGCTCGACCTATGTGCCGGTCGCGGCCGATCACATGCAGCACATGTCGGTGAAGGTCACGGCGAGCAAGCGGGGCTACGTCACCACCGCCGCCGAGTCCGCCGAGTCCGGCCCGGTCGTACGCGGCACGCTGACCAACACCGCACGGCCCACCGTGGCGGGTCACGTCCGCGTCGGTTCGCGGCTCACGGCGACCCCCGGGTCGTGGTCGGCCAGCGCTGACTACCACTACCAGTGGTACGTCGGCCACGATCGCATCAACGGAGCCACCGGTCGTACGTTCACGCTGACCAGGTCCCAGCTCGGCCACACCGTCTATGTGCACGTCGCTGCCACCCATGACGGCTACAACTCCGGCACCGCGCACTCGACGCGTACGGTCGACGTCGCTCGCGGCACGATCTCGTTCTCCAGGAGTCCCTCGATCACCGGCACCACCAGGGTCGGTTCGAAGCTCACTGCGAACCCCGGAACGTTCACGCCCTCCGGCGCCACCGTGCGCTACCAGTGGCTCCGCGACGGCAAGGCGGTTTCCTACACGACCGCGACGCACACCCTCAACGAGCACGATCACCACTCGCGGATCTCGGTCCGGCTGACCTATTCGGCGTCCGGCTACACGACCCGGACGGTCACCACCGACGAGGTCGGGCCCGTCAGGGCATCAGTGTCCTGAGCTCAGGGTCCGCCGTACGGAACGCCCAGCGCCTCCAGGCGAGCCTTGCCGCCATCGAGCGCGGTCAGCACCCACGCCCCGGCGTCAGTGAGGGTGAACGTGTGCTCATAGTGCGCCGCCCATGACCCATCGGTGGTGACGGCGGTCCAGCCGTCCTCGAGGGTGCGGTTGTCGGCCGTTCCGAGAGTGACCATGGGTTCGACGGCCAGCGCCATGCCCTTGACCAGCTTCGGCCCGCGGCCGGCGCGTCCCACGTTGGGGACGTTGGGGGCCTGATGCATCTCCGAACCGATCCCATGACCGGTGAAGCCCTCGACGATCCCGTAGCTGCCCGCCGCGTCGACCGAGGTCTCGATCGCGTGGCTGATGTCGGACACGTGGCCCTTGAGGCGCGCCGCGGCGATGCCTTGCCACAGGGCGTCCTCGGTGACCCGCATGAGCTCGCGGACCTCGGCCCGCACGTCTCCGACCGCCACCGTGATCGCCGCGTCACCGTGCCAACCGTCGACGATCGCCCCGCAGTCGATCGAGATGATGTCACCGTCGGCCAGGACACGCGTGCCCGGTATGCCATGCACGATCTCGTCGTTGACCGAGGTGCAGATGACCCCGGTGAAGCCGTGATAGCCGAGGAAGTTGGAGATACCACCCTGGGACCGGATGTGGTCGTGGGCGATGACGTCGAGCTGGGCAGTCGTCATTCCTGCATGGACGCTGTGCCGGAGCATCTCCAGCGTGCTGCCGACGATCAGACCGGCCTGGCGCATCGACTCGATCTGAGCCGGCGTCTTGATCTCGATGCCGCGATCGAACATCAGCCGGGCAGCGCGTCGACGATCCGTTGGCCGACTTCGTCGGCGCTGCCCATGCCGTCGACCTCGATCACGACGCCCCGGTTGCCGTAGACCTCGAGCAGGGGGGCGGTCTCGTTCGTGTAGACCTCTTGACGGTGACGGATGACGGCTTCGGTGTCGTCGGCCCGGCCGCTCGTCTCGGCGCGCTTCAGGAGGCGCTGGATGAGCTCTTCGGGGTCGACGACCAGCGAGATCACGCCGTCGAGCTTGCTGCCGAGCTCGGCGAGGATGCCGTCGAGGGTGTCGACCTGGTCGACGGTCCGCGGGTAGCCGTCGAGGATGAACGCGTCGCGTGCGTCGTCTTCGGCCAGTCTGTCCTTGACCATGGCGTTGGTGACTTCGTCGGGGACGTACTCGCCGGCGTCCATGTAACGCTGCGCGGCCTTGCCCAGCTCGGTCTGCTGCTCGACGTTTGCGCGGAAGATGTCGCCCGTGGAGATGTGCGCACCACCGAAACGCTCGGCGAGCTTGGCGGCTTGGGTGCCCTTGCCGGCGCCCGGCGGACCCATGATGAGCAGCCTCATTACTTGAGGAAGCCCTCGTAGTTGCGCTGCTGCAGCTGGCTCTCGATCTGCTTGACGGTGTCGAGGCCGACTCCGACGATGATCAACAGCGTGGTGCCGCCGAACGGGAAGTTCTGGCTCGCGCCGATCACCGCGATCGCGATCGACGGGATCAGGGCGATCAGGCCGAGGTAGAGCGCACCCGGCGCAGTGATGCGGCTCAGGACGTACGCGAGGTAGTCCTGGGTCGGCCGGCCAGCCCGGATGCCCGGGATGAACCCGCCGTACTTCTTCATGTTGTCGGCGACCTCTTCGGGGTTGAAGGTGATCGAGACGTAGAAGTAGGTGAAGAACACCACGAGCAGGAAGTACGAAATCATGTAGTAGGGGTGGTCACCGCGCACGAGGTGGCTGCTGATCCAGGCAGACCACGGAGCTGTGGAATTGAACTGCGCCATCAGGGCCGGCAGGTAGAGCAGGCTCGAGGCGAAGATGACCGG
>JAWWPE010000261.1:0-9461 GCA_033850895.1 Nocardioidaceae bacterium
ACCGGCTGATCTGGCACGGTCGGCGCTGCTGCCACGCCAAGAAGCCGGCCTGCGGGGCATGTCCGGTCGCCCGCTGGTGCCCGGCATTCGGCACCGGTCCGGTGGACCCGGTCGAGGCAGCCAAGCTGCTGACGACCCAAGGCCCCGCATGATCGGCCCGCCGGAGCAGAGGTTCGTAGACGCACAGGGAAGAATGGTCGACGTGGAGCGCTCACCGTTCCGCTCGTACGCCGAACTGACCGCCGCGATCCGCACTCATCTGGGGGTGACGCCATGACGACCGAGAACCTCCCGGAATGGCTGCGCCCGCTGGCCGAGCTCGCCGACTCGGTCGAGGCCGAGCAGCTGGCGCCCAGGTTCCCCCACCCGCCCGCCGACGCCAGGCCCGCAGCCGTACTCATCCTGTTCGCCGATGGGGTGCACGGTCCCGAGCTGCTCCTCACCGAGCGGGCGACCACCCTACGCAATCACGCCGGGCAGATCTCGTTCCCGGGTGGCGCCTCCGATCCCGGCGACGCCGATGCCACCGCGACTGCGTTGCGCGAGGCCCAGGAGGAGGTCGGACTCGATCCGGCGTCGGTCGAGGTCTTCGGCATCCTGCCCACGCTGTGGCTGCCGCCCAGCAACTTCGCGGTCACTCCCGTTCTGGGCTATTGGCGCGAGCCGCAACAGCTGCACCCGGTGGACGTCGCCGAGGTCCACGGCATCATCCATCACCCGATCGGCCAGCTGCTCGATCCGGCCAACCGGTTCAGCGTGGAGCACCCCAACGGCTGGCGAGGGCCGGCGTTCGAGGTCGGCAGCGAGATGCCGCTCTGGGGCTTCACCGCCGGCGTGATCGCCCGATTGTTCGAGCGGCTGGGCTGGGACAAGCCGTGGGACGACAGCATCACCCGACCGCTCCCGGAGTTGCTTTGAACTCACTCGACCTGCTGATCGCGCTGATCTTGGTGGCCTACGCGATCTCGGGCTACTACCAGGGATTCGTGGTCAACCTGATCGCCACCGTCGGCCTGCTGATCGGCGGACTGCTCGCGGTCGCGGTCGTGCCGAAGTTCATGTCTGGCCACACTCCCACGCTGACCAGCTCGCTGCTCGCTCTCGGACTGGTGATCGGCGCCGCCGCGGTAGGTCAGGGCATCGGCACGTACGTCGGCACGGACATCCGCGACGGTATGCACTGGCGACCGTTGCGCTGGGTCGACGCCGTCGGCGGCAGCGTGCTCAGCATCGTCGCGGTGCTGTGCGCCGCCTGGGCGCTCGGCTACTCGGTCAGCGGCACCACGATCCCGTACCTCTCCACCGCCTCCCGCGACTCGACGATCCTCGACCACGTCGACAAGGTGATGCCGGCGCAGGCCACCTCCGTGCTGCGGTCGTTCAACGAGGTGCTCGACGCCAATCTGTTCCCGCGCTACATCGACCCGTTCGAGAACGAGAAGATCACCGCCGTACGCGCGCCCGATGCCGCGACCCTCGCCCGGCCGAGCGTCGTGAAGGCTGCCAAGAGCGTCGTCAAGGTCATCGGCCAGGCGTCCTGTCAGCGGGGGATCGAGGGATCCGGATTCGTCTACGCCCCGGATCGGGTGCTCACCAACGCCCACGTGGTCGCCGGTGTCGCCAGTCCGTTCGTCGTGGTCGACGGCGTACGTACGAAGGCCCGCGTGGTGCTGTTCGACCCGCGGCTCGACGTCGCGGTGCTTGCGGTTGACGGTCTGCAGATCACGCCGTTGCAGTTCGACCAGTCGGGCTCCTCAGGCGATGCCGCGGCGATATTGGGCTATCCGCAGAACGGCCCGTTCGATGCGCGGGCGGCTCGCATCCGTAGCGCCATGAGCCTGCGCAGCCCCGACATCTACGACCGTGGCCAGGTCGTTCGCAAGACGTTCGCCGTCCGTGGGCTCGTACGCTCCGGCAACTCCGGTGGGCCGTTGGTGTCGGAGGATGGCAAGGTCTACGGAGTGATCTTCGCGGCTTCCGTCACCGACTCGTCGACCGGCTACGCACTCACCGCGGGCCAGGTCGCCGGCGATGCCCAGGACGGCAGCACCGCCGCAGCGACCGTGTCGACCGGCAAGTGTGCATGAAGGTCGTGCGCGTGACGGCCCGACGAAGGGGAGCCCGATGAGACAGCTGACCGCAGGGGTGTGCGTCCTGATCGCCGTGGTCGCCGCACTGATCACGGTGCCGATGGCCTGGGTGGCGACCCACGTCGCGGACGAGGACGGCTACGTCAGCTTCAGCAAGCCGCTGGGGTCCGACCATGAGCTGCAGCGGGCGTTCTCGGCGTACTTGAGCGATCAGCTCGTGACCAAGTACAACCTCCCGGCCGTGGTGCGGCCTCAGGCGTCGGCCGCCCTGACCGTGGCGGCACGCACGGCGTCGAATGCCCCCGGTTACACCCAGGCCTGGGAGGAGACGCAGCGTCGCTCGCACCGGCTGGTCTTCGGCCCCGACGCCAAGCAGGACCGGCTTGCGATCGATGTCGGACCGTTGGCGACGTTCGCGCTCAAGCACGTGGGGACGAACCTCCCGGTCACCCTGCCGACCATCAACGGAAGCCTGGTCGTCGCGGTCAACGGCGCCCCGGAGAGCGGCACGATCAACCAGGTCAAGCACACCCCCGAACGCAGCCGGATCGGTCTCATCGTGATCGCGGTGGCGGTGGCGGGCGCCTTGATCTTCGCGAGGCGGCGCTCCGTGGTGTTGGTCTGGCTCGGTGTCGGCGCCGTCGCGGTGGCAGGCGTCCTGCGGTTGGTGTCGAGCCGTCTCGCGCCGGGCATCCTCGACCACACCCCGGCGCCCTCGTCGTTCGCGCGCACGCTCCAGAAGCTTCTCGCGGACCGTGCCGCCGACTCGCTGGGCACCTGGCTGCTGTGGATCGCGATCGGTGGTGCCGTCGCGATCGTTGCCGGACTGCTGTCGCGGGTCGCCTCGACCTCGAACGCTCGGGCCTGACGCCTAGCGCTTGCCCTTGAGCGCGGCCGGGATCTCCTTGGCCGTCGCGATCGTCTTCTCGGGCGCGCGTACCTTCTTGATCCGGAAGTAGCCGAACACGACCAGGCCCGCAGCGATCAGCAGGTAGGCGACGGTGACGATGAGGAATGCCCAGGCTGGGTCGAGCCCGGCCATCACCAGGAAGTACGCGATCGTGATCGACAGCAGGATGATGACGAGCAGCCCGAGGAATCCAGCGGTGAGGAACATCGCGACGGCGAGGCCGCCGGCCTTTGCGCTGACCTTGAGCTCGGACTTCGCAAGGGCGATCTCGGACTGCACGAGGGCGGAGATGTCGCGGCTCGCATCGGCGACCAGTCGCCCGATGGAGGGATCGGCTGCTGGGGGCGCCGCAGGAGTGTTTGCTCGCTCGCTCATGGTCCGACCCTACAAGCGACAGCGGGGGGTCCGCAGGTCAGCGGGTGCCGAACGTGTCGAACCAGCCGGAGTCCGACGCCTGCCAGAGCAGTCGGCCGAGGGTGACGAGCGCGATCAGCCCGGCGCCGACGAGGAGATCGGGCCGTACGCGGTGCGTCCGCGTGCGAGAGCGGGAAACAGGTGTGGCCATGTAGCCCAGCATTCCCGGACCACATGACCACAACCTGAACAGCAGATATCACCGACCTGTCGGTCAGTCCTCATCCTTCGCGGTCTTCATGCCTGAGGAGATGAGGTCCATGACGGTCGAGTCGGCCAAGGTGGTGGCGTCCCCGACCTCGCGGTTCTCGGCGACGTCCCGCAGCAGGCGCCGCATGATCTTGCCCGAACGCGTCTTGGGCAGCTCGGCGACGATCAGGACCTTCTTGGGCTTGGCGATCGCACCGATCTCCTTGCCGACGTGATCGCGGAGCTCCTTGATGATGTCGGCGCCACCGTCACCGGCGGACTCGCGCAGGATCACGAACGCCACAGGAGCCTGACCGGTCATGTCGTCGGTGGCTCCGACGACCGCGGCCTCAGCGACCTTGGGGTGTGACACGAGTGCGGACTCGATCTCGGTGGTCGACAACCGGTGGCCCGAGACGTTCATGACGTCGTCGACGCGGCCCATCAACCAGATGTCGCCGTCGGTGTCCTTCTTGGCTCCGTCGCCGGCGAAGTACTTGCCGGGGAAGCGCGACCAGTAGGTCTCCTTGAACCGCTCGTCATCGCCCCAGATCGTACGGAGCATCGCCGGCCACGGTTCGAGCAGCACAAGGTAGCCACCCGAGCCGTTCGGCACCGGGTCGCCGGCGTCGTCGAGGACGTCGGCGACGATGCCGGGCAGCGGGGTCATCGCCGAGCCGGGCTTGCCGGACGTCACACCGGGCAGCGGGCTGATCATGATCTGGCCGGTCTCGGTCTGCCACCAGGTGTCGACGATCGGACAACGGTCGCCGCCGATGGCCTTGCGGTACCACATGTACGCCTCGGGGTTGATTGACTCACCGACCGATCCGAGCAACCGCAGGGAGCTGAGGTCGAACTCCGCCGGGATCTGATCGCCCCACTTCATGAACGTACGAATCGCGGTCGGCGCCGTGTAGAACTGGGTGACCTTCTTGTCCTGGATGATCTCCCACCAGCGACCCTTGTGCGGCGTGTCGGGGGTGCCTTCGTACATCACCTGGGTGACGCCGTTGGCCATCGGTCCGTAGACGATGTACGAGTGCCCGGTGACCCAGCCGATGTCGGCGGAGCACCAGTAGACGTCCGTCTCGGGCTTGACGTCGAACACGTTGTAGTGGGTCGACGTCGCGCCGACGAGATATCCGCCGGTCGTGTGCAGGATGCCCTTGGGCTTGCCGGTCGTGCCCGACGTGTACATCACGTAGAGCGGGTGCTCGGCATCGAACGCCTCGGGTGTGTGCTCGGTCGACGCCTTGTCGACGACGTCATGCCACCAGACGTCCTTGTCGTCGTTCCACTCGACGTCCTGGCCGGTGCGGCGTACGACGAGGACGTTGCGTACGTCCGGGCACTTGGTGAGCGCCTCGTCGACGGCCGGCTTGAGCGCTGCGGGCGCACCGCGACGGTAGCCACCGTCGGAGGTGATGACGATGCGGGCGTCGCAGTCGATGATGCGTGACGACAGGGCGTCCGCGGAGAAGCCACCGAAAACGACCGTGTGGGGTGCGCCGAGCCGGGCGCAGGCGAGCATCGCGATGACCGCCTCGGGGATCATCGGCATGTAGATCGCGATCCGGTCACCGGTCTTGACGCCGAGGTCGATCAGCGCGTTGGCGGCCTGAGAGACCTGGTCCTTCATCTCGGCGAAGGTGATGTCGCGGGTGTCGTCGGCCGGCTCGCCGACCCAGTGGAACGCGACCTTGTCACCGTTGCCGGCCTCGACGTGGCGGTCGACGCAGTTGTAGGCCGCATTGAGCTTGCCGCCGATGAACCACTTGGCGAATGGCGGGTTGGACCAGTCGAGCACCTCGGTGAACGGGGTGTCCCAGCTGATCCGTTCGGCCTCCTTCGCCCAGTAGCCCAGTCGGTCGGCCTTGGCTTCGTCGTACGCGCTCGCGGTCGCATTGGCATTGGCGGCGAACTCCGCCGGCGGATCGAAGTGTCGGGTTTCGTTCGCGAGATTGCTGATCGCGTCGTCAGTCACGGTGGCTCCTAGGTAGACGTCTTTGCATTGTGTCCCAAGACACATGACCCGCAAGGGGCGGGGAAGGCCGATGACGCCAGGACGAGATCGGCCTGGCGTCATCGGTGGTGGTCAGACCCTTGGGCCGACCGGAATGACGGTGTCCTTGTACGTCGAGTTGGTGACGCCGGCGAGAACGCCGTACCAAGCCGCCGCCGCAGTCGCGAGGCCGAAGTAGCCGCCCCAGTGCGTGATGGTCTCCTTCTCCCAGAACTCACCGAACGACAGCAGGAAGAAGGTGATCGTCAGCAGCACGAAGACCGTCAGCACCACGTTGCTGACCCGGGTCGCCGCGACCGTCATGATCGCGGTGAAGATCGCCCAGGCCAGCAGGAACGCTCCGAGGCCCTGGTGCGCTTCGGTGCCGGCCTTGGACAGATCTGTGTGGCCCGTGAGATACCAGAACGAGATCCAGAAGGCACCGAACGAGCAGAACGCGGTGGCACCGAACGTGTTGCCCTTCGCGAACTCCCAGATGCCCGCGGCGAACTGGGCGATACCGCCATAGGCCAAGGCCAGGCCGAACACGACCGGCTCGACCGGCGCGTGCAGGATGTTGGCGTTGACGAGACTGAGGACGAAGGTGGTCAGTCCGAATCCTGCGAGCCCGAGCGGGCCGGGATCGGCGATGTGTGCACCCGGTACTCGGGTTTCGACGTTCGACATGGATCTCTCCTGTGGTTAGAGGTAGCGAGGAAGCGGCGTTTGCGTCGCTTGGCGTGGCTGACCGGCTTACACCTCCCATCCATGCCGGTGGGCCTGGCGGCGACCGGGAGCATCGCTCAGGACGGCGTCGCCTTGGACGTCGTGGGCGGGTCCGCTTTCGCGCAGCGTCGCAACTTTGGCGACAGTCGAATTCGAGCGGTTTGCCCGCATGATGCGCATCCCCCGATGCCGTGCGATACGAGGCGGCCAACGCCGCCTGCGTGTTTAGTTGCACCCTAGGACTGTTGTCCGGAGCCCGCAATACGCCCGGTCGCGGGAGTCTGAATGGTGTGGCCGAGTCAGTCGTCGCCGAGGCCGCGCGCAGCGAGGGCATCGCCGGTCTCGTACGCCCGCGCGACCGTTCGCAGCGCCATCGGCACCAGGAGAGCGCGGGGACTGCGTTCGAGGCCGCGTGCCTTGGCGGCGGCCCGGGTCTCCTGGGCGATGTCGAAGATGTCCGGGATGGCGCGCAGCATCAGGGAGAACGCCAGCGCCACGCGCTCCGGGTTGACTCCGATACGGCGGAACGGTCCGAGGCCGCGGGTGATCGCGTCGAGCATCGCGTCGACGCTGGTGGTGGCGGTGAACACCAGCGCGGCGAGGACCGAGGCCAGGAGCCCGGCGACGACCTGGACGGCGAGGGTCCACCCGTGCTGCCAGACCTGGAACGCGGTGACGACCACGATGACCAGCAGGAGTGGGCGAAGCGCACGGAGGGTCGCGCGCAGGCGCATACGTACCCACACTGCCAGCAACAGCGCGAGCGCGAGAAAGCCGAGCGCCGAGAAGACGTCAGGTGCCGCGACCGTGGCGATGCCGAACAGGGCAAGCAGGCCGAGCTTCGGACCGGCCGGAATGCGGTGGATCAGCGTGCGCCCGGGTCGGTATGCCCCCAGCAGGAGCTGGCTCATGCCGTCACCAGTGCGCGATAGAAGGCGACGGCCTCGGCCGGCTCGCCATCGAACGCGACCCGGGCGTCGTCGATCACGATCGCGCGCTCACACCGCAGCGCCAGGTCGAGATCGTGGGTCACGAGTATGAGCTGCTGCCGCAGGGCGAACAGCCGGTCGGCGATCAGCTGGGTGTTGCGCAGGTCGAGCAGCGTGGTCGGTTCGTCGGCGATGAGCACGTCGGGATCGGTGGCGAGGATGCCGGCGAGGGCGAGCAGCTGCTTCTGTCCGCCGGACAGCGCGTGGATCGAGGTGTCGGCACGATCGGCGAGGCCCAGCTCGGTGAGCACCTCGCGGGCCCTGGTGCGTCGAGCGTCCTTGTCCTTGATCGTCCGACGCAGTGACAGGGCGATGTCCTCGATGCTGGTGGGCATCACCAGCTGGGAGTCGGGATTGGTGAAGACGAAGCCGACTCTCCGGCGTACGGCCGCACCGTCCTTCTTGGTGTCCAGCCCGTCGACCGTGACCCGCCCCGCCGTCGGCTCGATCAGCCCGTTGAGCAACCGGGCGAACGTCGACTTGCCCGAACCGTTGCTGCCAATCAGCGCGATCCGCTGCTCGCTGAGCGTCAGCGTCGTCGGGTGGAGCAGCGCGATGTCGCCGTCCGCGGTGGATACCGAGACGGCGACCTCGTCGAGCTGGATGGGCACGTTCAGAGCTTGATGAGCTGCGGGAACGCCCGGAGCACGGCGGCCGCCACGATGGCGGCGACGACACCCTTGACGATGTCGAAGAAGAAGAACGGCGTCGCGTAGCCCCAGGCCACCCCGAAGTCGACGTTGAGCTTGATCGACATGCCGATCGCACCGATCAGGCCGGTGACGCCGACGGTGACAGCTGCGGCGGCAACCGAGACGGCGACCGCGAAGATCGTCGAGTTGCGGCGGGCCGCGAGGCTGGCGACCAGGCCGACGATGAACGCTGCGATCGGGAACGCGACGATGTAGCCACCCGAGGCGCTGGTCCAGGCCGAGGGTCCGCCGGTGCCGCCGGACCACACCGGCACGCCGGCCGTCGCGACCGCGAGGTAGAGCAGCACCGCGAGGGTGCCGCGCCGGGCGCCGAGGACGCTGGCGGCCAGGAAGATGCCGAACATCTGCAAGGTGAAGGGGACGCCACCGCCGGTCGTGCCGAGATTGGGCAGGATCGCGCATACCGCGATGAAGGCGGCGAACGTCGTGACGAGCGCGAGGTCGGTGGTGCTCGACGTACGGCGGGTGGACGTGGGCGTACTGGTGGACGAAGTCATCGGGGCCTCACTGAACGGGATCACTGGCAGGTGCTGAACGGTGATCAGGTGAACGGTGTTCAGGTTAGCGGATACACTGTTCACGATGTCAATTCGAGGGGCTGGAGACCGCGTGCGTTATCACCGATCAGACATCGTCGAGCGAGCCATCGGCGTCCTCGACATGTATGGCCTGCCGGATCTGTCGATGCGGCGCCTCGCCGGTGAGCTGGGGCTGCAGCCCAGCGCGCTCTACCACCATTTCGCCAACAAGCAGACGCTGCTGGCGGCGGTCGCCGACGAGCTGCTGGTGCGCGGTGCCAAGCCCGACGGCCCGGCAGATCAGCCTTGGGACGACCGCGTCGTCGCCTTGGCCAATGAGCTCCGCGACGCGATGCTCGCCTACCGCGACGGCGCCGAGCTGATCGCGACGGTGCATGCGTTCGGCCTCGGTGCCCACGCTCCGGTCGAGCGGCTCACGGTGGCGATCCGGGCGGCCGGCTTCGACGAAGAGTTCGCCGGCTCCGCGGCGATCACAATCGTCTACTTCGTGTTCGGGCATGTGTCCGACGAGCAGACTCATCTGCAGGCCAACAGCGCCGGCGCGATCGACGAGGCTCCGCTCGCCGCCCGGGGGTCGGAGTCGTTCGCCCTCGGCCTAGCCCAGATCCTGGACGGTGTGCGGCTGCGCCTGCCGGCTCAGCGACCGACGGCCTCGTCGAGCTCGTCGACCGCGAAGTCATAGGCCAGGCCGCACGACCGGCAGCACCCTGTCTCGGCAGCCAGCTCGTCGGCCGTCATGATCTCGCCCTCGCAGACGTCACACAGCAGCAGCGGTGCGATGTCGATGTGGTGAATGGTCATGATCCGCTCCTTCCGTTGCTTTCACTGTAGGAACGTCCACCGACAGAACGCGGGACGACGCGCGCCAGCCGGCCGCAAAGCGAGC